>NZ_JCANVJ010000008.1:0-132496 GCF_059569355.1 Desulfobotulus sapovorans DSM 2055
AGCACTATACCTGAATTGGCTCTTGGCCTGAAAGCGTATTTTAAATTGTATAACAGCGAACGCCCCCATCAGGCTCTGGAAAATAAGATTCCAGACGATGTATACAGAACCGGTGAAGGCGGCGGAGCAATGATCATTGATAAGTTTCTTCGAACAGTGGGTGCCCCCCCTGGTAAAATTGGGCCAGGGGGAACACCCACTGAAAAAACCAATCCGGGACAGCCTCTTCCTGTCGCGGATGTAATCAAGTGTGTAGCTTAAATTTATGGACTTTTAGTCTTGACTCAGGGGTCCACCTTAAAAGTCTAAAAATTTCAACACTGAAGGCATAAACTGCAAATTTACACATATTCAGAAGCAAAACAAAAACTTGCGATGGTTCTCGGTCAGGCTGAAACTTCCGGTAAAATCCTCATTCGGAGAAAAGATGGTCGCACATTTGCTTTAATTCCTGAAAATATTTCTGATTCCCCTCTGGACATTCCAACCATTAAAGCTAAAATTTCCACCAAGGAAATTGTTGATATGATTCGTGAAGGAAGGGAAAGGTAACGATGTGGCGGCCTATGCGGTCATGAGCAACCACTACCACATCATGCTGCGTGTGAATGAGGATCGTGCTCTTGCCTGACCGGATCGTGAAGTTTTTACCCCCTTATCCCCTTTGTTCTCAGGTGCCATCATGCCGCTTTAAACCCGATAACCGAGGTCCTGCCATGAAAGTCGTGAAAGAGCTGACCCAGGGCATCCTGCTCAATTATTTCGCCATCCGGAACCGCCCCTTCCTTGCCATCTCCATGCTCACCTTCTTTGATCTGGAAACGCCGGACACGGCCCTTTCCGAGCAGGAAATGTGGCCCTTTGTCGCAAAGGAACTGGGAGAAAGCGCCATTCTGGACGCCGCCATGCCCAAGGCAAAGGCCGAGGTGCTGCTCCATGCCGCCTGTTTCACGCCAAACGGCCTTCCCCTTCCCGCCTGTCCCGTGGGGTTCACCCTAGGCGAGATGTCCAAAACCCTGCACGTTTCCGGAAAACGCCTGTGGAAACGCCGGGCCGACGGCCTTTTTCCCACGGAACCCAAACCCTTCACCTCCCTGCCCCTCATCTGGCAGAACGCCTTTGGCGGAGAAGGCTTTGCCCCCAATCCTCTGGGGCGGGGCTTCCGGGAAAGCCTCACCCCCTGGGGCGAACCCGTCCGGGAGCTGCCCCTGGTGGAAGATCCCGCAAACCGTATGGGAGCGCCCACGGATACCCCGCCGCCAGCGGGTTTTCTGCCGATTGATCTCACCTGGCCCCAGCGGGCCAAAAAGGCGGGAACCTATGATGCGGCCTGGTTCCGCGAACACTGGCCCTATTTCCCGGAAGACATGGACTGGACCTTTTTCAACACCGCACCGGAAGACCAGCAGCAGGACACCTTTTTCACCGGCGGCGAGCCCCTCACCCTCACCCACATGCACCCCGAAAAACCCATCCTGTACACGAGACTGCCCACGCTGCGGCAGCGGATTTTCGTCCATCAGGCGGAAAACTTTCCGGATCCCGGATCAGAATTCCTTTTCCGGGAGGTAAAAACCCAGTGCGACACCCTCTGGCTCTTTCCCCACAGCCTCAAGGGGATACTCATTCACAGGGGCGTTCTGGAAGTGGCCGACGAGGAAGCCCTGGATGTGCGGCACCTATTTCTTGTCACGGAATCCCAGGAAGAAGCGCCCAAAGATCTGCCCCATTACAGGGAAGCCCTGATCCGAAGGCTGGATCGCTCCGTTCAGGTGGATCTTTCCCAGATGGATGCCGCCATGACTCAGGCCGGAGAAGACCTTAAAAAAGTGAGGGACATTCCAAAACAGGTGCGCCACCAGCTGGAGGTACTGCAGAAAAAGGCTCCGAATCCGGGGATTTCCCCTGAAAACGCGGGCAGCCAGTGTATCCGTGTGCTGGAAGCCTCACAGGCACGGATGGATACGGCGGCGGAACAGCTGGGGCGCCTGAAAAAAGAATTCGGCCACATGGTCAGAATCGATCTTCGGCCTCTGGAACAGGCAAAACAGCGCTTTGAAGCCCTGAAAGACACCATCCGCAAACAGCTGACCATGGCCGACACCCTCAGCCAGCGGGCGGAAACCCTGAAAAAGGAGCTGCAAGAGAAAACCCTGAGCGCCCTCGACCGGCCGCAAACCCGAAAATTCATCCCCGAGGTGCAGGCCCAGATGGCTCCGGCGCCTGAAGCGCTCTGGCCCAAAGAGGCACTGGAATGGGTGCGTCAGGCCATCTACGATCTTTCCCTGGCTCCCGAGGCCCTGGACATTCTGCGCCGCATGGGCCTCAGGCCGGTGATGCGGAAACGGGCCATGCTGGGCCTCATTCCCGAAAAAAAGCCCTTTGTTCCCGAAGACTGGGGCCTTGACCCCTCTCCGGAATTTCCCGCCTTCCTTCCCGCCGGTCTGCTGCTGGCCGCCCACGAAGGCCCGGACATCACCCGCATCCGCATCCGGCCCCAGGCCTTTGACAAGGGAGAGAAGGATGTGGAAATTCCCGGCTCCGGCAACACGGCCTTCACCATGGGGCTTTCTCCGGACAAAGCCCTGGTGCGGGTGGCCGACCCTCTGGAAGCCTTCATCCTGGAACAGGATGCCGGGGATTTTGTGGGCCTTGTGGCTCTGGAAGACGCCGGAAGTCCCATGGATGACACCACGGAAACCTGCATGAAGGAGGCGCCCCGCCTGCTCATCCTCCTCTATGGGGCAGACCCTGAGGCAAGAGATCTGGAATTTGCACCATGGAAGAAAAAATGGCCCCAGGCCGAACCCCTCCTTCCTCCTGAAAAATCAGGACTTTTCGATGCCCATGAAAAGGGGGTGGATCTGGAGGCATGGATATGGGAGGCGCTGGGGCCTGCCGCCATTCCCCATCTTTCCGAAGACAGTCCCTTCAGGGCGAAAAAGGGGGCGGACGCCGCAGGCCTTTCCCTGCCCCTTGTGGATGCAAAAGGTCTGTATGCGGCCAGCGAACAGGCCATGAAGGCCAGAATGGCCCCCATGCTCGCCCGCAGCGAGGCCCTGAAAAAGGAGCTGAAGGCAAAGGCGGAGGCGGCTTTGGAAAAGGCGCGGGATCAGCTCCGGCAACAGGGCCTCAACCCGGACGCCCACCTTCCGGCAAAGCTTCCCGACCCTCCGCCCGGCCCCAAAGGCTTCATGGAGGGCATGGATCTTCCTGCCAAGTTCCAACATGTGCGCGGGGCCCTTGCGAAAACGGGCCAGCTCACGCCCGCGCGGGAGGCGGATCTTTCCGCCCAGGAAGCCCGAATGACGGAACTTCTTGACGCTTCCAAGGCCCGATGGGCAAAAGCCCAGGCAGAGATTCCCGGAAAGAAGGCAGCCTTCGCCTTCCCGGACTGGGCGAAAAAACTGCTGGAACCCTTTCACATCAACCCCGACGACACCGAAGCCATGACCCGTGAAAAGGTGGAGGCGCGCTACGCCCAGGGCCTCAGCCTCAAGGGAAAAAACCTTTCGGGTCTGGATCTTTCCGGCATCTGCCTCAAGGGGGCGGATCTCCGGGGGGTTCAGCTGGAAAAAAGCTCCCTTGCGGGGGCCGACCTGAACGGTGCGGATCTTTCCGGCGTCCTTGCCAAAGGGGCGGACTTCAGCGGTGTGTCCTTCCGGGATGGCCGGGCCGTGCAGGCCCTCATGGAAAAGGCCCTTTTTGCGGGCGCCGACCTTTCGGGCACGGATTGCAGCAAGGCCCTGATGAAGGGCGCGGATCTTTCAGGCGCCAACCTGTCGGGCTGCCGTCTGGAGCAGACCCTTCTGGAAGGAGCCTCCCTCCGGCAGGCGGATCTCTCCCGGATTCAGGCGCCCCAGGGCTATTTCATGGGTGCGGATCTGGAAGGGGCCAGCCTCCGCAATGCCGAGGCGAAAAAGGCGGTTTTTCTGGGAATCCGGGCGGAAGGGGCGGATTTTTCAGAGGCGACCCTCACCTCCGCCATCTTCTGGGACGCCCAGGCGGATGGGGCCACCTTCCAGAAAAGCGACCTTGAAAACGCCCGTTTTGGCGGCAGGGCCTCCGTTCAGAAGGGAGACTTCTCAGAGGCCCTGCTCGACCGGGCCTCCCTGATGGACACGAGCCTTTCCGGAGCGAACTTTACCGGGGCCCGCATGCAGCATGCCTACATCAGAAACTGCGATCTTTCTCATGCGGATCTTTCCCGTGTAAGGGCAGAGGGCAGCGCCCTGCACCGCAGCAATCTGGAAGGGGCCAGGGTTTCCCGCAGCAACCTCCACATGGCCTCCCTGCGAAAGGCAAGGCTCGTGCACACGGATCTTTCCCGCTCCAACCTCTTTGGCGCGGAATGCTACGGTGCGGTGCTGGGAAAGACGGATTTCACGGAAACCAACCTCAAGATGACCCTGCTTCAGGGCCGCACGGAGCTTCTGGATGACGAGAAATGAACTCATGGAAGCCCTGAAAAGGGATGACACCATCGAAAATCAGGATCTTTCCGGCATGGATCTCAGGGGGCTGGATCTTTCCGGTGCGCGCTTTGAAAATTCCTTTCTCGGCGCGGCGGACTTCCGGGGGGCCACCATCCGGCAAACGGGCTTCAAGAACTGCGTGCTCACCGGAGCCGACATGACGGGGGCGGATCTCACCCAGGTTCTGTGGATGCACATGGATCTTTCCGGTCTCATCCTGCGGGAGGCCCGGCTGGAAAAGGCCGTGCTCACCGGAGCGAAACTCGCGGACGCCGACATGGCGGGGGCCGATCTCAGCCGCGCCGTGCTGGATCACGCCATCCTCGACCGGGCCCGTCTTCAGGGGGCAAAGCTGCTGCGCACGGTGCTCTTTGAAGCCTCCCTCGAAGGGGCGGATCTTTCCGGAGCCGACCTCACCCGCACAGTTTTTTTCAGGGCAAAACTCACGGGAGCCTTGCTGAAGGGGGCCAGAATCCATAAAACCTTTCTCCGGGACTGTGATCTTTCGGGTCAGGATTTTTCCCACGGAGAATTTTCCTGTGTGCAGGCGGGAGGGGCCGATCTGCGCGGTGCCTCCTTTGCGGGGACAGACATCAACCGCTCCAATTTCATGGGAGCCTGCCTTGAAGGCGTTCGTTTTGATGCGTGCAGGGGACAGGCTGCGGTTTTCATGGAAGCCCGGCTGCAAGGGGCAGGCTTTGTCCGTGCCCGGCTTGAAAACGCCTGTTTTGACGGAGCGGATCTCAACCTTGCGGATTTCAGCGAAGCCTCGCTCCAGCAGAGTCTCATGACCCGCATCAAAGCCCGGGGAGCTTCATTCCGTGGTGCAGACTGCACCTGCTGTGACTTTTCCCATGGAGATGTGAGGGAGGCGGATTTTTCAGGCGCAAAACTCTTCCGGGCAAAAATGCACCGGGCCCTGGAAGAAAACACCCGCTTTGACAAAAACGAACGCCTCCTCGCCCTGAATACGGACAAGGATCTGGCGGAAGCCGAAGATTTCAGGATCTGAACATACCGGAGCAGGACGTCCGGTGAAGGAGGTAGCAAATGGCAGAACCCGCAAAGGCACCCCTCTTTTCCCAGCCCTTTCTTTCCTATGCAAGGGTTAGGGAAAAAACAGACTCAGGCTTCCTTCTCCATGGTGATGCAGGCAGTTTTTCCGCAGAAAGGGCCGCAGGCTGCCTGCTTGCGCCGGAACCAGGGGATCTGGTTCTCCTTTCTGCGGATGTTTCCGGAAAGGCCCATATCCTCTGTGTCCTGGAACGGGAAAGACCGGAGAGTCCCAACCGTCTGGTGCTTCAGGGGACTTCCAGCCTCGAGGTACAGTCCGGTTCCTTTTCCATGATGGCCGAAGGGGGGATTCACCTTGGCAGCATGGAGGCTCTTTCCCTCACCGCTCCCTGTTTCAGCCTCTGCGCCACACAGGCGGACATCAGTCTGGAGGAAACCCGCATGGCGGGAAAAAACCTTACGGCCAGCCTGGAGCGCATCCGCACCGTGGCCCAGACCATGGACACCTTTGTAAAAAACTGGGTGCAGCGCATGGTTTCCTGCTTCCGCTACGTAAAGGAGCATGATGAAAAACAGTGCGCATCGGCAAGGGAGCTGGTTTCCGGCACCCTCACCGTGCAGACGGGCAACAGCGTGCATACGGCCGAAGGCCATGTAAAAATTGACGCAGAACAGATCCATCTGGGATAAAGGAGAAAAATCATGTTTCAACTCACCATGATGGGCGGCATGATGCTGGGCTTTCCCGATGTCTGCCTCACCCCGACACCCGTTGGCCCCATCCCCATTCCCTATCCCAACATCTCCACGGGAGCCACGACCCTGCCCCCCACCACGGCCCTCACCGTGCTGACGGACGCCATGCCCTCCTTAAACCAGATGTCCAAGGTCTACATCAGCAACGGAGACAATACCGGGGTGAACCTCGGGGTTGCCTCCGGCATGGTCATGGGGCCTTCGGAATTTCTTCTGGGCAGTTTTACGGTGCTGAAACAGGGCATGCCCGCCCAGCGCCTCACCAGCATGACGGGCCACAACGGCATGTCCATGAACTGCCCCGGTGTCTGCCTTGCCCCCAGTCAGGTGACGGTGATGGTTCTGGGCTAAGGCAGATGTTCTTATACCAGCTTTCCGGATGCCTCCTGACAAGGGGAGGCATCCGGTCTCCTTCTTCAAAGCCTATCCGTGCTGACCGCAGTCATGCCCGTGGGCGATACATCCGATACCGGAATCCTTCAGCCCTCCGGCAATCCATTTATCGGCAAGGGCCCGGACATCACCGCAACAGCCCCGAACCACCTGAATGCCATTGCTTGCCAGAACCCGTACAGCACCATCTCCCATATTGCCCGCAAGCATGACCTTCACGCCGAGCGCTCCCAATGTACCTGCAATATTGGATTTACATCCGCATCCCACAGGAGAGGCCACCTTTTCCTCCTGCACAATTTTTTGATCCGCATCCAGTGTGAATACGGTAAAAAATTCACAATGACCAAAATGGCTGTCAATGGTTCCATCCGTTTTTGTCGGCAATGCAATTTTCATTTTTCCCGTTCACCGTATCTTCCTCTTCCCTGGTCAGGGAGGAACGGTGCCTTTCTTTTCAGTTAAAATATTACGATGTTTAAGGCCTGCATGGTGTCTGACCATCCCCTTACAGTCCCTCGGTCTCATCTCACAACGCTCCGTTTTCAGCAGGAAAATCTTTCTGCGGAGTCCCCGGCAAGGAGCAGTTTTTTAAAAATCATGGGCTTCCGGATACTGGCAAAGCTCCATGAGAATGTCATCCGGCCCCAGAAAATAAACAAGCTTCTTCCCCGTTTTCTCCCAGGTCTGTATGGGGCTTAAAAAAACAACATCCAGTGCCTTCAGGCTTTCAACGGTTTTTTCCATATCCTTCACCCGAAAAGCCAGATGCCGGAACCCCACCTGATTGGCCATACCGATCTGCCTGTCCGCCGCCACTGCCGGACTGTACTGCAACAGCTCGATACGCATGGCCGATCCTTCATGCTGCATGGCAACAAAACGCCCTTTGACCCCGGAAAGACCCGTCACCTTTTCCAGAAAAATCCCGTCAAGATCCGATGCCATGATGGCCCTGAACCCCAGAGCCTCAAAAAAAGTTTCTGATCTTTCAAGATCCGTCACCACAATATTCAAATGATCGATACATTGAATCATCATGCCCCGCCATACCCTTACAGGGTGAGCTGTCCGGTAAATAGCCGGATTGTAATTTTCAACGATATGGTTCATAAGTCCCTACCGGATCGCCCCTGGCGGTCTGGCTGAGGATACCGCCCTGCTTAGCGCATAGCGGTTTTTTGCCAATAAAACAGGATATTGCTGTGGAGTTACTGAAAGAAAAAATTTTAAAAGAAGGCTGCGTATTGGGCGGCTATATTTTAAAAACCGATCACTTTTTAAATCACCAGCGGTGATGTACCCCTTTTAAATGCCATTGGCAAAGCTTTTCAGGAACGTTTTAAAGGAGAGTGTAATCAGAAAAAAAAATCCAGGATCCCTGAAGATCCTGGATACGTTCCCATCTCAAACGAGGGAGTACGGTTTTCTACCTGCGTCCCCTTGAGGGGGGCCGGTTACCCTTAGGCGGCCCTGCGGGTCTTCCCGTCTGGGACTTGGAAGCCGGTTTCACCCCCTTGGTTCCCACCGCTGCCTTCTCGCTGCGTGCTTTGTCCTTTGCCCTGGATGCCGTTCTTTTTGCCACCAGCTCCAGAATTTCCCGATCCGCCTTTTTTTCACTGGCCGCATTGCCAGGCCTCAGCATCACATAAGCGGGGACGGAACTGTCTTCGGTGTAGCCTTCCACCTTTTCCACGGTGATCTTCTGACCCAGCAGTTTTTCAATGGATCTGAGGTGCACCTTTTCCTCACCACTCACCAGAGAAACGGCAATTCCCCTGACTCCGGCACGCCCTGTTCGGCCAATGCGATGCACATAATCTTCGGGAATACCGGGCATATCAAAATTCACCACATAGGGCAGATGGGTGATATCCAGCCCCCTTGCCGCCACATCCGTTGCCACCAGAACGCGGATTTCATCCTTCTTGAAGGCTTCAAGGGTGCGGGTACGCACGGACTGGCTCTTGTTTCCGTGCAGGGCTGCGGCGCGGATGCCCTGGGCTGCCAGTTTTTCCGTGAGTTTGTTGGCGCCGTGCTTGGTTCTGGAAAAGACCAGCACCCGCTTCCAGTTGCCATCGTCGATGAGATGGATGAGCAGGGAGCGCTTGTTTTCCTTGTGGACGAGATGCACCTTCTGTTCCACGAATTCTGCGGCGGCGGTCTCCGGGGTAATCTCAACGGACTGGGGATTTTGCAGCATTTTTGCCGCAAGATCCCGGATTTCACGGGTATAAGTTGCGGAAAAAAGCATGGTTCTGCGCTCAGCGGGAAGCAGAAGAAGAATCTCGGAAATGGCCTTGCTGAACCCCATGTCCAGCATTCTGTCCGCTTCATCAAAAACCAGAAACTCAATCTGGGAAAGATTCAGATACCGCTGCCCCGCAAGATCCAGAAGGCGGCCCGGTGTCGCCACCAGAATATCAATACCACGCTTCAGGCGATCCATCTGGGGCTGAATACCCACCCCGCCATAAACCACCGTGCATCCCAGGGCAAGTTTTCGGGCATAGCCCTGTATGCTTTCCCCGACCTGAAGCGCCAGCTCCCGCGTAGGCGTCAGTACCAAAGCCCGTGGATGGCGGTTTTTCCTGCGCTGTGCGGCCAGAATCTCCACCATGGGAAGGGCAAAGGCATCCGTTTTACCGGTTCCTGTCTGGGCACGGGCCAGCACATCCCGTCCGCCAAGGATAAAGGGAATGACCTGGGTCTGGATGGGGGTGGGCGTGGTATAGCCCTTTTCCTTCACGGCTTTCAGCAGTTCGGCCCGAAGACCGAGTTCATCAAATGACATGGAGTAATCCTGAGTGTTCTTTGTAATTTCTGCGTTTTACCTTACCGGCCCGCAGGGCATCTCCCTCAGACCGAACTGAAACAGCATCCGACATATAGCCTGATTTCATCACCCTGTCCCACTATTTCCATAATTTTCAGCAAATCGGCTGATTTTATGCCAGATCCCCCCGCAGATCCTTCACCCTTTTTTCCAGCAGTTCCGCTGAAGCTTCCTCTGCCGGTACTGGCGGCCCGGCAACCAGCCCCACCTTAGACCAGAAACGTCCCTTGAATTTCATGGCTCCCTTGCCTTCGTGGCTGAAAAAGGATCCCCAGAGCCCCTGAAGGGCCATGGGCACCACGGGTACAGGGGTTTCTGCAAGGATACGCCCAATACCCGGCCGGAAAGGACTGATCTCCCCGTTGCGGGTCAAGCGTCCTTCGGGAAAAATACAGATGAGGTTTCCGTCTTTCAGTTCTGCCGCCACCTTTGCAAAGGCCTCTTCATGGATTTTGGGATCTTCCCTGCTGCTGCATATGGGGATGGTTTTTGCCGCACGGAAGAGAGCCTTCATTCCCGGAAGAGTGTAGATGGCCCTTTCCATGACAAAACGCACGGGACGTCGGCAGGCTCCGGCAATGAGGAGGGCATCCACATAGCTCACATGGTTGGCCACCAGCACGGCTGGGCCTTCTTCGGGAATGTGGCCCAGGTTTTCACTGCGAATCCGGTACATGGAGTGGGTCAGGAGATAGACCACAAATCGCAGCAGGAATTCCGGAATCTGGGCATACACATACAGGGCCACCACCACGTTCATCAGGGCAAGAATCAGAAAATAGTGGGGAATGCTCAGCTCAAAGACGGAAAGAAAAAGAATACCCGCAACAGCACTTCCCACCATAAAAAGGGCATTGAAGATGTTGTTGGCGGCAATGATCCGGGCCCGCTGCCCCGGTTCCGCCCGCTTTTGCAGAAGGGCGTAGAGGGGAACGATGAAGAGGCCGCCGGACACGCCGATGAGGGTCAGGGCCAGCAGCACGAAAATCCCCTGGGGATGGGCGATGAAATCCCCAAAACCCATGATTTCCGCCTGAAGAGGAGAAGGGCCTGCCGCATACAGGGCAATACCGGAAAGACTGATGCCGATGGAACCCATGGGGACGATGCCCAGCTCCACCCGATCGCCGGAGAGCCGCTCACAGAGCATGGAGCCAACACCGACACCAACGGAAAAAGCCACCAGCAGGGCTGTCACCACGGTATTGTCGCCCATGAGCACGGTTTTGGTGTAATTGGGAAACTGGGTCAGGTAACTGGCTCCCAGAAACCAGAACCAGCTGATGGCCATGATGGAAAGGTAAAGGGTGCGGTTTTCGTAGCTGAGGCGGATGATTTCCAGGGTCTGGGACCAGGGGGCAAAACGGAAGGTCTCTGCGGATTCCATTTTTCCCACAAGAGGGATGGAGCGGCTGGCCAGATACCCCAGAACCGCAAACACAACAATGACGGCTCCAATCCAGATGTTTGCCCCTGAAAAGCCCACCAGCAGTCCCCCGAGAAGGGTGCCCATGAGAATGGCAAGAAAGGTGCCCATCTCCACCCAGGCATTGCCCGCCAGCAGCTCCTCATCGTTGAGAAGCTGGGGCAGCACCGCATACTTCACCGGCCCGAAAAAGGCGGACTGGGTTCCCATGAGAAAGAGAAGCCCCAGAAGCATGAGATACTGCTCCGTATAAAAAGCCAGGGCCGCCAGGAGCATCAGCCCGATTTCCACGATTTTCAAAAGGCGGATCAGCCGGGTCTTGCAGATGGCATCCGCAAGGCTGCCTGCTGTGGCGGAAAAAAGCAGAAAGGGCAAAATAAAAAGACCCGCTGCCAGGTTCATGGTGAAATTGGTGTCCCAGGGCAGGGCCGATGCCGCAGCAAAGGTCAGCAGCAGCATCAGGGCATTTTTAAAGACATTGTCATTGAAAGCCCCGCTGGCCTGGGTGAGAAAAAAGGGTAAAAAACGCCTGCTGGAGATAATTTTTCCCGCTGTCATAGTTGTGTGGCTTTCCTTTCTCCTCCTCAGGACAGGCCTACCTGCCCTGGGGATCGGGGCATGATCCTTAAGAATCAGTTGCTGTTCACCAGGCGCTGATTTTCCAGATACCACTGGAAAGCCGGGTTGGTGGATTTCTGGAAATCACTGGACAGGGATTTATCAAGAAAGCTCACTCCCACTGGAGCCACGGCATCCTCAAGAATCCCCAGCAGTTCATTATGAATATCTGCTGCCTCCCGCCTGCCCCACCACAGCGCCGAGGGAACCGCCCTGTCCCTGAACAGGTTCCTGGCGTCTGAACGAAGCTGCCAGTTGTACCGGAAAAGGGGCAGAGAGAGGGATTTTTCCCTTACGGTGGCATCAAGGAAACCGCCGGTTCGGGCCATCAGGTAGGTTCGGCTGCTGAGGTCAAAAGCCTTCAGCAGCTCTTCACCGGCCTCACCGTCCACAAGATCAATGGGCGGAAGATCCGAAAGAAGTTCAAGATCTTCTCTGGCAAGTGCCGGAATCAGCCTTTCAAAGAAAACCGCTGCCTTATCCCGCAGAAGACCGCGTTCCTCAGCACTGAGTTCCAGGACTTTTCCGTCATGGGAGGCGATAGTGTAAAAGGCGGGATCGTTCACAATACGGTCAAAGTTCGTTTTCCATTGTCCCTCCCAGGCAGGATCCACCACCCTGAACATCTCGGCCAGGGTCTTCCAGTCATGGGGATTTTCCTGAACCCAGCGTTTCAGATCTTCTTCCACAACGGGTATCACATCCCGCCGCATCTGCTCTGCATCCACTTTTTTCAGATCCGGATACCGTGCTTTCAGAGGACGGACATACAGCCCTTTTTCCGTAAAGGGCAGAAGAAGCAGCTGTTTTTTCGCAAGGAGGGACTCGGCCATGTCATCGGGGGAAAGGTAGATATCGCTGACCGCCGTTCCATCGAGAATTTCAAGCACCATATTGAGATAAAGCTGCATGGGGAATTTCTGGGGATGCAGCCTGCTGTGGAGTTCCGAAGTGATGTATTCGATGGGAGAACTGCCATAAGAAAAAGGAATGCAGTCGATCAGATTTTGCGTATCCGTATCCGTGCAGAAGGGAAGACTTTTGTCCATGGGTTCTCCCAGGTACAGATAGCGCATGGTGCTGATATCATGGGGCAGGGCTTTCTTTTCCTCCTGGTAACGCCGGGTGTTCAGGGCGGACTCGTAATGCAGGTTATAGTCCATGATGCTGCTGGTGGGGATGACGGGCAGGTAGACCCCTTTGTCCAGGAAAAGCTGGTACAGCTCTTCCCGGCTGTGCCCCTTTAAATCCGCTTTGAGATTGCCTGCAAAATTATGACGCAGCCCCAGCGTATGGCCCACCTCATGGGTGACAGTTTCCTGAATTTCCGCCTGAGCGGCCTGAAGAAACATCGCATCCGTGGCATCGGATGCCAGAAGGCGGGTCATGCTGGCCACCATTCTGTCCCCGGATTTCAGGGTACAGACATGGGGGCTGTGGAAATTGGCAAGGGAGATCTCCGCACTCGCGGTTCTGGTCTTTGTCTGCGCCTGCTCATGGAGAAAACGCCAGGCGTCTTTCCGGCTTTTTACGGACCACATGCTGCTCAAAAAAATCTGGCTGTGAAGAATCTCACCCGTTCTCGGATCTGCCTGCATGTCGGCATAGGCAAAGCCCGCCGTATCAAAATCCAGCCACTGAATGACATTGCGGTCCATATCCGGAGCACTGACACCTTCCGGAGCCACATCCACGCTGAAAACTTCCCGGCCCAGAGCCGCATTCCAGTAAAGAACCCCGTTTCGGATGGCCTCACGGAATTCCTCCGGTGTGTTGGCCGACATGGAGTAGGTGATGGGGGTTTTAGTGATATTCCACTTCATGGCGAAAACTTCCGTTTCGCCGCCCGCCTTCAGCTGGGGCATCACCTCAAAATAGCCTGCGTGGGCAAAGCCCGGTGAAGCGGTGGGGGTAAAATCCGGGTTCGGCTGGTAGGGAGAAATATAGTAATGCAGCTCTGCATGGATGATACTGCCGTCCTTGTCCTCCACCTGGGCAGCCTGATGAATGGCCAGACGGTTCAGCTGCCTGACATCCGCCCCTTTCAGAAAGCTGTGCCGTACGGAAGCTGTCTTGAAGGAAGGCGTATATTTTTTACCGTTGGAATCCGATGCATACATCTCCTCGGTCATGAAAATTTTTGACATGCCCGCATTGAAATCAAAGGTGATCCAGCCACCTTCTTCCTTCAGAAGGGGAAACTCCGCAAGGATAAGGGCATAGGGCGTATCCGGGGTCACGCTATGGCCTTTGGGAGATTCCAGCAGAAAAAGACTTGTCCCCTTGCGCTGAAAGGTCACAATACGGCTTTTCAGACCCGTGAAATACCCCGCCTGATCCAGAATCACCCGGTTCCCCTGAAAGAGGAATTCCCGGTTCAGGGCCTCCCGTGCAATGGCAAGGGTCACGGCTCCATCCTTTTCATAGGCACGCAGCGAAACGCCAACCTCGGGATCCGCAGGTTTTGCGCTGCTGCTGCTACAGGAAGGGAGCGTTAAGAGGACTCCCAGCAACAGCAGGAAAAGCAGGGCGTATCCACTCTTCTCCCCTCTCCCGGTGACTGGAGCAGAACTCAAATCAACTGCATCCACCTTCTCTTTCATGTCTCACCTCTCCATCATTTGCATCAAATCCGGTTCCGTACAATCCGCCTCAGCATGAATGCGGGACGGGCATCGGATTTCCACCCGCCCCCTTCATCCTTCCGAAAAAATTTCTGTAAAAAACGCTATTTTATACGCTCTTCTTCCCCGGCATATCAAGCGCTTTGTACCTTTCAGCCCAGAGGGCAGTGAAAAGCCCAGAGTCCAGATCCATCCGGGTACCCACGGCAGGACGGGATCCGGGATGGCTTCGATCTTCGACGATGCGATCCTGGCAGCTGAGACATGCCGAAACATGGCAAAAAAGATCATTGACAAAGCGCCGGAGCCGTGTTTATATCCGTCATGTTTCTATTGAAAGAAACAACCACCACAAAGGAAAAACCATGAAAAGCATCCATACGCCAAAAACACCTTCCCTTCTCTGGTGGTGGCCCCTCTCTTCCGGGCACACCACGGCATAGGCTTTTCACATTCGGCCCGTGGGTGTCTGAACACACACCCGCAAGGCCATGGATCATGCATAAGAATCCAAAATGACAGGGGCTTGCGGGAATACCGCAGCCCCTTTTTCGTGCCTTAAAAACAAAAAAGTGAAAAAGTTCTGAACACGCATCCTTCAAACACTTAAAAATATGAGGAAATTCCATGCTGCTTGACCGCTTTCCCGCAAAAAACCTGTTTCAGGAAAAAGCCAGAGAGGGCTGCAACGTCATTCCCCTCTGCGCCCGCATCCTTGCGGACAGTGAAACGCCTGTTTCCATGCTGAGGCGCTTTCACAACTCCCAGGATCCCATCTTTCTCTTTGAATCCGTGGAAGGCGGCGAGCGCTGGGCGCGGTACAGCTTCCTCGGCACAAGCTTCCGCTCCGAAATCCGCATCTATTCGGACCGGGTGGAAAAACACGGGCCCGGGGCCACGGAAATCCTGCCCCATGACGGCGATTTCACCCCTGCCCTGCGCCAGATTCTCTCCCGCTACAGACTGGCCGAGCTTGCGGATCTTCCCCCCTTTCCCGGCGGACTGGTGGGCTATCTCGCCTACGAGGCGGTAAGCTGCTTTGAGGCCATTCCCCACAGCCTTCCCGCCTCAAGGCCCTTAGGCGTTTTTCTCATTCCGGACACCCTCATGGTCTTTGACAACCACCGCCATACCATGACCTGCATCTGTCTTGCCTTTCTTGAAGACGGAGCCAGTGCCGAGAGTGCCTACAGCACAGCGGAAGCCCGGCTGGAAGCCCTCCTTGAAACAGTCCGGAGACCCGCACCCGAAGAGCGGATCTTCCAGGGCCCGGCTCCGGTTCTTGAGCCCATGACCTCCCCGGAAGTTTTCCGCGACCGGGTGAAAAAGGTGAAAGAGCACATCCTGGAGGGTGACATCATCCAGGCCGTGATTTCCCAGAGCTTTGAAGGCCCGGCCCCCGATGATCCCGTGGCCCTGTACCGGGCCGTCCGTTACACCAACCCCTCGCCCTACCTCTTTTTCCTGCGGGCGGGAGGTCAGACCCTGGTGGGCTCCTCTCCGGAAACCATGGTGCGCCTTGAAGACGGCCTTGCCACCTTAAGACCCATAGCAGGCACCCGGCCCAGGGGCGCAAATCCTGCGGAAGACCGGCGCTTTGCGGATGATCTTTTAAAGGATGAGAAGGAAAAGGCGGAACACCTCATGCTGGTGGATCTCGGGCGCAACGATCTTGGACGCATCGCCCGCACCGGTTCCGTTCAGGTGACCGACCTCATGATGGTGGAGCGTTACTCCCACGTCATGCATCTGGTGTCCAACATCACCGCCCAGATGAAGCCCGGCGTGGATGCCCTCGATCTTGTGGCCGCCACCTTTCCGGCAGGCACCCTTTCCGGTGCGCCCAAGATCCGGGCCATGGAAATCATCGCGGAAAACGAGGACCAGCCAAGGGATGCCTATGGTGGCGCTGTGGGGTATTTCAGCTTCAGCGGCAACATGGATCTGGCCATTGTCATCCGCACGGCCACCATCCGGGGGGAACGCCTCTGCATCCGGGCCGGAGCCGGGATTGTGGCGGATTCAGACCCGGAAACGGAAAGACAGGAAACCCTGAACAAGGCCAAGGCCCTTCAGACGGCCCTTGCCATGCTGGCGGGCCCCCAGACCCGCTGATCCGCCCAAAAAAGGCGTAAAGAGGAAAGAACCATGCAAAGATCCCGCATTCTCATGATTGATAATTTTGATTCCTTCACCTTCAACCTGGTGCAGTATCTGGAGGAGCTGGGAGCCGAAGTACTCACCTTCCGCAACAACCGCATCAGGCCCGACGAGGTGGCCGACTTAAACATTCAGGCCATGGTGATTTCACCTGGCCCCGGACGGCCGGACGAGGCCGGTGTCTCCATGGAGATGATCCGCCGCTTTTCCGGAACTCTGCCCATTTTGGGTGTCTGTCTTGGTCATCAGAGCATTGCACGGGTTTTTGGCGCCGAGGTGGTTCATGCCAAACGGCTCATGCACGGCAAGGTTTCCGATGTCAGCGCAGACGGAAAAGGCCTTTTTGCGGGCATCACCCGCCCCTTCAAAGCCATGCGCTACCATTCCCTTGCTGTCCGGGAGGAAAGCCTTCCTTCCTGCCTTGAAGTGACGGCCCGCTCCGAAGACGGGGAAATCATGGGGCTTCGTCATCGGGAACACCCCACCGAAGGGATACAGTTTCATCCCGAATCCATCATGACGCCCATGGGCAAACGTCTGCTGCGCAATTTTCTGGATCAGGCCATAGCCGGAGAAAAGGAGTGAACCATGCTGTTTAAAAGCCTTCTTGAAAAACTCATCCGCCACGAAGACCTTACGGAAAGGGAATGCGGCGAGGCCCTGGACGCCATCTTCACCGGTGAAACCGATCCCGCCACCGTTGCGGGATTTCTGGCAGCCCTTGCCGTAAAGGGAGAAAGCGCCAGCGAACTTGCGGGAGCGGCCAGAGTGCTGCGGCGGAACATGCGGCGCATCCAGACGCCTGCCACCCTCACCGTGGATACCTGCGGCACCGGGGGCGACGGCGCGGATACCTTCAACATCTCCACCACAGCAGCCTTTGTGGTGGCGGGCTGCGGAGCCGTGGTGGCCAAGCACGGCAACCGCTCGGTATCCAGCAAATGCGGCAGCGCCGATGTGCTGGAAACCCTGGGCGTGCGGCTCGACATCCCCGCAGAAGCGGTGGAGGAAGCCCTTTTCGAGATCCAGATCGGCTTTCTCTTTGCCCCCAACTTCCACGCTGCCGTACGCCACGCAGGGCCTGCACGAAAAGCCCTGGGCATCCGCACCCTGTTCAACGCCATCGGCCCCATGGCCAACCCCGCAGGCGCCGCCTGTCAGGTCATTGGGGTTTTCAAGCCCGATCTCACGGAAAGCATGGGCCAGGCCCTGCTGGATCTCGGAACCCGCAGGGCCTTTGTGGTGCACGGCCATGACGGACTGGACGAAATTTCCGTCTGCGCGCCCACACGGGTGACGGAAGTGGCGGACGCAAGGCTTAAAACCTATGATCTGTATCCGGAAATCTTTTTTGGCGAACCCGCAGATCCCGAAGACTTAAAAGGCGGGGACGCGGAAAGAAATGCGGCCATCACCCGCGCCATCCTTTCCGGTGAAAAGGGGGCAAGGCGCAACATTGTCCTCATCAACAGCGCTGCCGCCCTGGTGGCCTGTGAAAAGGCCGAAGATATCAAGGAAGGTATCAGGCTTGCCGGAGAAGCCATTGATTCCGGTGCTGCCATGGCAAAGCTTGAAGCCCTCATCCGCTTCACCCAGGAGGCCGCAGGTGCCCGCTGACGTGACATCCATCCTGAAAAAGATCGTTGAAAAACGAAAACTCCGCATTGAAGAAGCGCAAAAAAAGCGGTCTGAAGCCCTTTTGGCTGACATGCTTTCCCAAAGGCCTCTCCTTCGGAATTTCGGAGCCGGTCTGCACCAGAACGCCCAGAAACCCGCGGCCCTCATTGCGGAAATCAAGCGCAGGTCCCCTTCCAAGGGCGACCTGAATCCGGATCTCGATCCTGCATCACTTGCAAAAGCCTATGAAAAAGGCGGGGCTGCGGCCCTTTCCGTGCTCACGGAACCGGATTTTTTCGGAGGCAGCCTTGAAGACATGCAGGCCGCACGGGCGGCAACCCTTCTTCCCGTACTGAGAAAGGATTTCATCTTTCACCCCTATCAGGTGCTGGAGTCGGCGGTGATGGGTGCAGACGCCATCCTTCTCATCGCAAGGATTCTCGACCGAACGCTTCACAAAGAGCTGACGGCTCTGGCTTCCGATCTGGGCCTTCAGGTGCTGCACGAAATCCACGGGGAAGAGGAAATTTCCCAGACCCTCGATGCAGGAGCCCGGTTTGTGGGCATCAACAACCGAGACCTTGCCACCTTTGAAACGGACATCCGCCTTGCCCCCCGCATGGCTTCCCTCCTGCCCCAGGGGGTGATTCCCGTGGCCCTTTCCGGCATCCGGGGGCCTGAGGACATCGCCGTCTCCAGACACCTTGGGGTGCACAGCTTTCTTGTGGGCGAAAGCCTTGTACGCAGCCCTGATCCCAAAAAAGACCTGAAGGCCATGGTGGAAAGCCGGGGTCTTCCATGACCTTCATCAAGATCTGCGGCCTCACCCGTCCGGACACGGCCCGTTTCTGCTCAACACTTCGCGTGGATGCCATCGGCTGCGTCTTTTTCCCCAAAAGCCCGAGGCATCTTGATGTGAAGACGGCAAAGCGCATCACGGAGGCGGTTTCCCCGGACATCCTCACCGTGGCCGTGATGGTGAACCCGGATGCGGAAACAGCCATCCGTACCGCAAAAGAAGCCGGATGCCGGGCCATCCAGCTCCACGGCAAAGAAAGCCCCGAACTTGCGGCACGCCTCATGGAAGAAGGCTTTTTTCTCATCAAGGGGCTGTATCTGCATCAGGAGCCTTCCACAGCCTCCGCCCCCCGGTATCCCGCAGACCGTTTTCTTGTGGAGGCCGCCTCAGGGCTCATGCCCGGCGGCAACGCCAAAACCTGGGACTGGTCTGCGGCAAGGGATTTCTGCCAGAAGTATCCGGCCCTGCTTGCGGGCGGACTCAGCCCTTTGAACGTCAGGGAGGCCCTCATGGCCGCAGGCCCCTTTGGGGTGGATGTCAGCTCCGGGGTGGAATCTTCGCCCGGCATCAAGGATCATGAGAAAATCAGGGCCTTTGTGGAAGCCGTCCGCAGTCTTGAAATCTGAAAACAACATCCGATTCACAGGAAACCCTTTCATTTATAAGGATAAGACCATGACAGCTTACCCGGATTTCACCGCCCTTCCCGATCGAGAGGGCCATTTCGGGCCCTTTGGGGGCCGCTATGTGGGCGAAACCCTCATGCCCGCCCTGCTGGAGCTGGAAAAAGCCTTTGAAGCCGTCCGCAGGGATGGCGATTTTCAGCGGGAACTTCTCGGCCTTCTTCAGGATTACGCAGGACGTCCCACGGCCCTTTACCCCGCAGACCGCCTTTCAGACATGGCGGGAGGCGCACGGATCTTTCTCAAGCGGGAAGACCTCACCCACACCGGAGCCCACAAGATCAACAACACCCTGGGGCAGGTGCTGCTGGCCCACCGCATGGGAAAACGACGGGTGATCGCGGAAACCGGAGCCGGTCAGCACGGTGTTGCCACGGCCACCTCCGCCGCCCGGTTCGGCATGGCCTGCACGGTTTTCATGGGAAAGGAAGATATCCGCCGTCAGGCTCCCAACGTGGCCCGCATGAAGCTTCTCGGTGCAGAGGTGATTTCCGTTGACGAAGGAACCGCCACCCTGAAAGACGCCATGAACGCGGCCCTCCGTCACTGGACAGCCTGTGTGGAAGACACCTTCTATGTCATCGGTTCCGTGGCTGGCCCCCATCCCTATCCCCTCATGGTGCGGGAATTTCAGAAGGTGATCGGAGAAGAAGCCAAAGAGCAGTTTCTCCGGAAAACGGGAACCCTCCCCGATCTTCTTGTGGCCGCAGTGGGCGGCGGTTCCAACGCCATGGGACTCTTCTTTCCCTTCCTGGACACGAAAGTGGAAATGCTGGGCGTGGAAGCCGCAGGCGAGGGTCTCGAAGGCCGTCATGCGGCCACCCTTCTGAAGGGCAGCATCGGCGTTCTCCATGGTTCCAAGTCCTACGTGCTTCAGGATGGGGACGGCCAGATTCTGGAGGCCCACAGCGTGTCCGCCGGGCTTGACTATCCCGGTGTGGGGCCGGAGCATTCCCTCTTCAAGGACTGCGGGCGGGTGCGCTATACCGCCATCACGGACAGAGAAGCCCTTTCCGCCTTCAAGCTCCTCACCCTGACGGAAGGCATCCTTCCGGCCCTGGAATCCAGCCATGCCCTGGCCGCCGCCATCCTCGAAGCCCGGAAGCGTCCGGCAAGCCAGAGCATTCTCGTGAATCTTTCCGGAAGAGGCGACAAGGATATGGCCAATGCCACGGGCCATCCGGAATTTGAACGCATTGATCCCAAACTTCTTCTCAAGGCATAAGGAAAAAACGCCATGAACCCCATAAACGCCATGTTTGAGCAGTGCAAGGCCCGGAACGAGGCCGCCCTCATCGGCTTTGTCTCCGCAGGCGATCCGGATATCGACACCAGCCGTTCCCTTATTTTTTCCATGCTGGATGCGGGCCTGGATCTTCTGGAACTGGGAATTCCCTTTTCCGATCCCACGGCGGACGGGCCCGCCATCCAGCTCGCCTCCCAGAGGGCTCTCAAGGCCGGGATGCATGTCAGGGCCGCCCTGAAGATGGTAAAAGAAATCCGGGAACGCCACACAACACCCATCGTACTTTTTTCCTACTTAAACCCCATTCTGGCCCATGGTTCGGAAAAATTCTGTAAGGATGCCGCAGAAGCCGGGGCCGACGGGGTGCTGGTGGTGGACATGCCCTTTGAGGAATCTCAGGAGCTTCTTCCCTTTCTTGAAGCTTCGGGGCTGGTTGCCATTCCCCTTGTGGCCCCCACCACACCGGAAGAACGGATGCGGGAAATCTGCAAAAATGCCAAAGGTTTTGTCTATCTTGTGTCCATGACCGGTGTCACCGGCTCGGGCGGCCTTGATCCTGAAAAGGCGGGTGCCCTGGCCCGGAAGGTGCGGGCCTTAAGCCCCGTTCCCGTGGCCCTTGGCTTTGGCATCAGCGAAGCCTCCCAGGTGAAGGCTCTGGCTTCTGAAAGTGATGGCATTGTCATCGGCTCCGCCTTTGTCCGGGGGATCGGGGAGACGGCGGACAAAGAAAAAATCCCGGCCCTCCTTGGGAGAATGACGCGGGATTTCAAGGCGGCCTGCAAGAAAGGCCGGTAAAAGCAAAACCTTCTCCACAAAAAACAGACATCCCGGCTTTGGCAGGGGGAAAGACGTTTCTGAGGGTACCCCCGGAATCCCATGGGGGTGCCCCATAGTTTCTGCCATCTTCCCAGCCCCTGTGTCCGTGAATGCCGTCAAATCCGGGAGATTCAATTTAAGGGGTACAGTCCTGCGTCCAGTATTTCCATGGGAAAGCCCCCAGGCATTGGGAAGTATTTGCCCGACACTGATTTTCATGCTAACAGGTGTTTTCAGATTCAGGGAGGCTTCCCTGCTTCTGCACGATGGTGCATGATCGGAAAGGCTTCTCTTCTGATCCGGCACTGCCCCCAGAAACCACGTCGGGCGACATGACCCCAAAACAGCGTCTCCTCCATCTTTATCGACAACTTGAGCAACTTGGAGGCGATAAACCCTTCATTGCCAGAGGGTTTGCCATTGGTGTCTTTATCTCCATGACACCGACCATCCCCTGCAACACCGTGCTGGCCATTGTCCTGGGGTTTCTGCTCCGTGGCAGTATTCCGGCGGCCTTCATTGGTACATGGATCTCCAATCCCATCACCATCCCCATCCTGTATTATGCGGCCTATGCACTGGGCGTTGCCCTTACCGGCATACACGGAGTCAATTTTGAGGATGTCCTCACCCTGGTCTATCACTTTAACGGCCCGGGTACCCTGAATGAAAAAATACAGGGTGCAGCCCTGCTCATTCATGGAAAAGCCCCCGTGCTCTGGGCCACCCTGTTCGGCGGGGTTGTCATGGGGATACCCGTGGCCTTTGCAAGCTATTATTTAATCCTGCGTCTGCTCCGTGCCTCCGGTACGGGGAAGACTGCTTCACCCGATGGAAAAGAATCCCCATGACAGCCCCCCAGACCCTGCTGAAAGCCTTTGATCTGAAACCTAAAAAAGATCTCGGACAGAATTTTCTCACAGACCCGTCCACATCCGAAATGATTCTGGACAGAGCGGGAATCCATAAGGATACCAACGAAACGCTCATTGAAATCGGCCCTGGTCTTGGTGCCCTCACCATTCCTGCGGCGTCCAGAGCCCTCCATGTCCATGCCGTAGAAGCGGACCGGGATCTCATCCCTGTCCTGGAAAAAGAACTGGCTGCCGCAGACTGCGGTAATGTCACCCTTCATAACCGCAGTATCCTGAAAATAGACCTGGAACCCCTCCTGGGGGCAGGCCGCAGTACCCTGGTCATCGGCAATCTCCCCTACAATATTTCCTCACAGATTCTCATCCGTCTCCTTGCCTTCCGGCAGCGCATCACACGAGGAGTTTTCATGCTACAGATGGAAATGGCCCAGCGCATTGCCGCCCCTCCGGGAAACCGGGATTACGGCAGGCTTTCCGTGGCCCTTCAGTACTGTGGCAGTATCCGGATGCTGGCTTCCGTGAAATCCCATCTCTTTTTCCCGAAACCCAAGGTAGACTCCGCCATTATTGAGGTGAACTTTCCGGAAAACCCGCCTTTTATGGCAAAGGATGAAACGCTTTTCTTTGATGTGGTACGGGCCGCCTTTGGCCAGAGACGTAAAACCCTGCGCAACAGTCTGGCTTCCGGTATCGCGGATCTGGGAACCAGAGATGCGGAAACCCTTCTCCTTCAGGCGGAAATCGATCCTTCCCGTCGGGCCGAAACCGTGAGTGTGGCAGAATTTGTCCGCCTTGCGGATCTGTGGCATGAACACAGGGAAAACCGGGAGAAGGAAGCCCCAGAACCCGCATAAAAAAACGGGGCCTTGCCCCGTTTTTTTATGGATATCAGCATCTATGCGCCCGGATCTGCGTTTTTACCCCTAATTCCTGCAAGCTCCCTTTCCACCCTGCATCATCCCTCCGCCACAGGGACATCCTTCGGCTCCACCCTGCACCCCATGGGCCCTGGCCTTTAAAGCCATGGCGGCCTTATGAACGGCCATTTCCTGATACAGGGCCTTGACCTTCTCCGTATCCGGCGCATCCACAGCCAGAGCCGCCCTCAGTTCCGCATGCAGCGTTTCCATGGCTGTCCGGATTTCCGCGGTCTCCTTCATCAGGGCAAGCTGGGCTTCCGGACTGCCCTCACCACAACCTCCCCTTCTGCCATGCCCCCCACCCCAGGCAAAGGCCTGAACCGTCACCAGACCTGCCAGAATCAGAATGATCATTAAAACAGAAAACTTTTTCATGCTGTGCCTCCTTTGTATCTATGGTTATCCATGGGGGATGCCTCCTGCACCAGACAGCAGCCATACCGACCTTAGCCATTGCATATTGCAAGACGGATACCACAAAAATAAAACACTGAAAAAACAAGATTTTATAAAAAAATATTGAAATATAGCTGGTGAAATTTCAATTTGTGTATAAATTTCATACATCGTATGCAGCGTCCACCGTCTAAACTTCATACAGCCTGGAGCATTCATGTTCCCCATCCCCTTTTTTCCATCAAGGCTCTTTTCGGACTCCAAATGGCTGGTTTTTGCCCTGATCGCCATCCTGAGTCTCGTGATTCTCAGCATGGCCCTTGTCAGCCATCATCGTACCGAAAACCAGATGCTCCGCATTCTTCAGGAAAAGGGCCAGCTCCTTGCCCGTTCCCTTGAGGCCGGAACCCGTACGGGGATGATGGGAAGACTTGGGGAAACCGCCCAGCTCAGGACACTGTTTGAGGAAACCGCCGCCCTGCCGGATATTCTGTACATCCTGCTGTCGGATCCGGAAGGCAGAATCCTGCTTGGCACTGACCCTGAGCATCTTGGTAAAAAAGCCCTGTCCTCCGGTATCGTAAAACAACTGGCGGAAAATCCTCCCCAGGGCTGGGCCGTCATCGGCAGTGGAGAACAACGGCACTTTCTCTTTCACCAGACCTTTACGCCCTTAGGACGCCCCATCCACAAGCCTCCCATGCCCCATATGCCTGCCAGAAGCACCTGCGGCAATCCCTTCTGTGGTGAACTCTTCGGCCCGTCCAGCCCTCCCCTCACCCTGGTGGTGGGCATGGACATACGGGCCTTTGACGCCGCCATTGCCAAGGATATCCGCCAGAGCCTCACCCTGGTCGTCATTCTCATGCTGCTGGCCATCTCCGCCATCATCGCCCTTTTCCGTGCCGAGGCCCTGCGCCATTCCCGTCTGCGTCTCCGGGATACCCGGGCCATGGCCATGGAAATGATCCGCTCTTTTCCTGCGGGTCTTCTTGTTCTGGATGCTGTCGGCTGTCTGCGTTTTGCCAATGAAAAAGCAGAAACCCTTCTGGAAAAACCCCTGAAGCCTCTCATGGGAAAGGCCATGGAACCCCATCTGCCCGAAATTCTGAAACCTCTGATCCGAAAAATGGGAAACAAAATACACGAATCCGAGGTTCTTCTGCCCGTCACCCCCACTCCCATTCCCATTTCCATCAGCATCTCCCCCATCCGCAGCCAGCAGGAGATCCTGGGACAGGTGCTGATTCTTCAGGATCTCAGCGAGATCCGCCGTCTGGAAGAAGAAGTGCGCCGCAAAGAAAAACTGGCAGCCGTTGGCCAGCTGGCCGCAGGTGTGGCCCATGAAATCCGCAATCCCTTAAGTTCCATCAAGGGCTTTGCCACCCATTTCCGCTACCTCTTCACTCCCGGCAGCCCCAACCACGAGGCTGCGGATATCCTGATCCGGGAAGTCAACCGCATGGACCGGGTCATCGGAGAACTTCTGGAATTTGCCAGACCCTCGGATATCCGAACCCTGCCCAGCCTTCCCGAACCCCTGATACGGCATACCCTGAAACTTATTGAGCCGGATGTAAAAAATGCCGGTATCCGCCTTGAATCCCAGCTCAGCCCCCTGCCGGAAGTGGCTCTGGATCCGGATCGCATCACCCAGGTACTGCTGAATCTTTACCTCAATGCCATCCAGGCCATGGAAAAAAACGGGGTGCTCACCGTAAAAGCCTTCACGGAAGGAGAATGGCTCTGGATTCATGTTCAGGATACGGGCTGCGGCATGAAGCCTGAGGATATTCCCAGAATTTTTGATCCCTTCTACACCACCAAAAGCAAGGGAACCGGATTAGGTCTGGCTGTGGTGGAAAAAATCGTCTCCGCCCACGGAGGCCACATCCAGGTCAGTTCTCCTTCGGAAGGGGGTACCTGTTTTTCCCTGTGTTTTCCCCTCTGACCCTTTCCCCTGCGAGGCAAGCCCCTTATGACAAAAGCAACCCTTCTTGTGGTGGATGATGATGCCGCCCATCGTAAAATGCTGGTTACCCTGCTTTCGGGTTTTGGCTACAGGGTGGAGGAAGCCGAAAGTGGGGAAGAAGGCCTGGAAAAGGTTTTCAGCCAGCCCCTGGATGCCATCCTCATGGATGTGCGCATGGCAGGGATTTCCGGTATTGAGGCCCTGGAAAGGATGCTGGCCTGGAACCCGAGCCTCCCCATCCTCATCATGACCGCCTATTCCTCCGTGGATTCCGCACGCAGGGCCCTCAAATCCGGAGCCTACGATTACCTCACCAAACCCCTGGATTTTGATGAACTGAAGCTTCTCCTGTCCCGAACCCTGGATCACAGCCGACTTAAGGATGAAAACCGCCGCCTGAAGGAACACCTGTCAACCTTCCCCGGATGCCCTGAAATCATCGGCAAAAGCCCTGCCATGCTCAGGCTGATGGAGATGACCCGAACCATGGCCGCCAGTGAGGCCACCGTCCTCATTACCGGGCCTTCGGGCACGGGAAAGGAGCTGATTGCAAAGGCTCTTCACGCCATGGGGCCCCGAAAAAACCAGAACTTCATCCCCCTCAACTGCGCTGCCTTTACGGATGGCCTTCTGGAGTCGGAACTGTTCGGCCATGAAAAGGGGGCCTTTACCGGAGCGGATCGCAAACGTGAAGGACGCTTTGTTCAGGCCGACGGGGGAACCCTCTTTCTGGATGAAATCGGGGAAACCTCCCCCGCCATGCAGGCAAGGCTCCTCCGGGTTCTGCAGGAGGGAGAAATCCAGCGGGTGGGCAGTGATACGATTCTGAAAGTGAATGTCCGCATCCTGGCCGCCACCAACCGGGATCTTGGAAAAGCTGTGGCGGCAAGGGAATTCCGGGAAGACCTTTACTACCGCCTCAATGTGCTGCGCCTGGAAATGCCCCCCCTGAAAGAACGCAACGGGGACATCCCCCTGCTGGCCCAGCATTTTCTCCGCCATTATGCGGAAAAAAACCGCAAGAACGTGCTGCGCTTTTCGTCAAGGGCCATGGACATTCTTTTGCATCACCCCTGGCCGGGCAATGTGCGGGAGCTTGAAAACACGGTGGAACGGGCCGTCATTCTCTGCCCTTCGGATACCATCACCGAAGAAAATCTTCCCATGGGAATGGATGCAGCGGCACCGCCTCCGGGAAGCGGCAAAACCCTTGCGGATCTGGAACGTCAGGCCATTTTTACCACCCTGGAACAGACGGGAGGCAACAAGTCGGAAGCGGCAAAAATTCTCGGCATTACCCGGGCCACCCTGCACAACAAGCTCAAAATATATGAAGAGGCATAAGGCCGCATCCCCGGAAACAGCCAACATTCAGGAGGGAAATCACAATGATCATCGGTATTCTCAAGGAAATCAAGGAACATGAAAACCGCGTTTCCATGACACCCGCAGGGGTTGAAATCCTTGTCGGTCATGGTCACACCGTCCTTGTGGAACAGGGGGCAGGCCGCAGCTCAGGCTTTGAAGATGCCACCTACGACACCGCAGGCGCAACACTTGTCGCAAGACCGGAAGAAATTTTTTCCACAGCAGAGCTGCTCATGCATGTCAAGGAGCCTCAGCCTTCGGAGTATGAATACCTCCGGGAAGACCAGATTGTTTTCACCTATTTCCACTTTGCCGCCTATGAAGCCCTCACCCAGGCCTTTATCCAGAGCAAGGCCATCGCCCTTGCCTATGAAACCATAGAGGACAGCCAGGGAAGACTCCCCCTCCTCATGCCCATGAGCGAAGTGGCAGGCCGCATGGCGGTGCAGGAAGTGGCAAAATATCTGGAACGCACCCAGGGGGGCCGGGGGATTCTGCTTGGCGGGGTTGCGGGGGTTGCACCGGCATTGGTACTCGTCCTCGGTGGTGGTACCGTCGGCACCCAGGCGGCCCTCATGGCCTGCGGACTCGGTGCCCAGGTCTATCTTCTGGAAAACAACCTGGACAGACTGCGTGCCCTTTCCACCATCATGCCCAAAAACTGCATCCCCCTCATGGGCTCTCCGGCCATGATCCGGGAAAAAATCAGCCAGGCCGATGCGGTGATCGGCGCAGTTCTGCTTCCGGGGGCCAAAGCCCCCAAGCTGGTTTCACGGGAAATGATCCGCAGCATGAAACCCGGAGCTGTGGTGGTGGATGTGGCCATTGATCAGGGGGGCTGTTTTGAAACCTCCAAACCCACCACCCACGATGATCCTGTCTATGAAGTGGAAGGGGTTATCCATTACTGTGTCTCCAACATGCCCGGCGCTGTGCCCATCACCTCCACGATGGCTCTGACCAATGCCACCCTGCCCTATGTTCTGGCCATTGCCAATGGGGGACTGCTGGAAGCGGTACGGGAACATCCGGGGATGCAGAGGGGCCTGAACATCGTCCGGGGCCATGTCACCTGCAAGGGCGTGGCCGAGGCCTTTGATCTCGACTATACCCCTGTGGAAAAGGCCTTTTATGCGGTTTAAGACGGAATATGAAAAGAGAAACCGGGAACAGGCGGATGAAACAGCAGGAAGGGGTCGGGGACGCCAGCCAGTCATGGGGGGTTCCCGCACCCTGCCGGACAAGAAAAATTCAGGGAAATTCGGCCCCTTTCCTCCCCTCTCCCACAGCCTCCAGCTGCTGCATCCGCCAGTAAAGCCCCCTGGCCGCCAGAAGGCTTTCATGGTTCCCCATTTCCACGATTTCTCCCTTTCTCAGCACCAGAATCCGATCCGCATGGCGGGCCGTGGAGAGACGATGGGCAATGAGAAAGGTGGTTCTGCCTTCCATGAGCCGTGAAAGGGCAGCCTGCACCACAGCCTCGGACAGGGAGTCCACATAACTTGTGGCCTCATCCAGAATGAGAAGATCCGGGTTGCGGGCAAAGGCACGGGCAATGGAGACCAGCTGACGTTCACCGCTTGAAAGGGGCTTGCCGTCTTCTTCCAGACGGGTATCCAGCCCCTGGGAAAGTCGTGACAGCAACAGCCCACAACCCGCATCCCTGAGAAGGGTCTCCAGCACCCCATCGGAAAGGGGCCGGACTCCGGTCTGGAGGTTCTCCCTCAGGGTTCCTGCAAACAGAAAAGGATCCTGCATGACCATGGCAAGACGGCTCCGCCAGCCTTCCAGACAGCGTTCCCGAAGATCCACGCCGTTGACCCGGATGCAGCCTTCCTGAGGATCCCAGAAACGGACAAGAAGGCTGACAAGGGAAGTCTTTCCCGCTCCTGTGGGGCCGACAATGGCAAGGGTCTCCCCCCGTTTCACCGTAAAATTCAGGTGTTTCAGAATGGGGACATCCCTTTCATAGCCAAAGGAAACATCTGAAAAAACAAGGTCTTCCATGGGGCCAGGATGCTGCCCCTCCTGGACACCTTTCGGTTCCCGTGCCTCATCGAGAATCTGGAAAAGACGCTCCGCACTGGAAAAGGCATTCTGAAGGGTATTGTATTTTTCGGCAATATCCCGCACAGGCCGGAAAAACATCCTTAAATAAGCGATATAGGCCACGAGAACCCCAAGGGAAATCCCCTCCGCCAGTACCCTCAGGCCCCCGTAATAAAGCACCAGGGCCAGCCCCACGGAACTCAGAATCTCCATGGCGGGCATGAAGACCGCAAAAATCTTCACCTGCCGCATCCCTGCCTCATAGTGCTTCTGGCTGACCGTGGAAAAGCCCTGCTCTGTTTCCCCTTCCCGGCTGAAAAGACGGATCACCGTCATGCCACCTATGGTTTCCGAAAAGCGGGAAGTGATTTCCGCAATACGCACCCGCAGATCCCGGAAGGCCTGTCTGGAATTTTTTGCAAAAAACACAGCGGTCAGCACCACAAAGGGCAGTACGGAAAGGGTGACAGAGGCAAGACGCACATCCAGAAGAAAAAGCATGATCACAATGCCAAAGAGCAGCACCAGATCCTTGAAGACAAAGGTCACCACAGAGGTGAACATCTCACTGAGATTTTCCACATCTCCCGTCACCCGGGTCACCATGCGGCCCAGGGGATTTTCCTGAAAATAGGCCAGGGGAAGGCTGCGCATATGGGTAAAAATGGCCAGACGGATATCATAGATGATGCGCTGCCCCCCCAGCTCCAGCAGAAGGGTATGCACAAATCCCAGACTGCCGTGGGTCAGGGCAACGGCAAGGAGGGCCAGGGCCATAAAGAGAACCCCTTCCCTGTCCGACCGACGCAGGGCGCTGCGGGTTTCCTCATCCGCAGCACCGAGAAAGGAGCGGTGTATATACGATCCGGCGGCATCGGTGTCCAGGGCTTCGGGAAAATCTTCCAGAAAAACCGCCACCAGGGGATGATCCGGATCTACGGCAAGACGGTCTGACCCAGGACTTGCCTCGGGCATGATGTAGCGATCCACAGCCTGCCGGGTAATCCAGGGGATGGCCAGATCCAGGACCGTCAGTCCGAAAACCAGCAAGAGGGCCAGGGAAAAGAGCAGCAGATGGGGCCGCATGAAGGGAAAAAGGCGACGCAGCAGCCCCATGTCATCGTCTTTCTGCAACAGCTTTTCTTCAGACACTGCCATGGGCTTCCTCCTTCAGTTCGGCTTCCATGGCCTGAATGCGCCAGGTACGGGCATAGTAGGGATCATGTTCCATGAGAAAGGCATGATCTCCCGTGGCCCGGATACGGCCTGCCTCCATCACCACAATCCTGTCCGCATCCGCAACAGCGGCAAAACGGTGGGAAACGAGGATGCGGGTGCAGTGCCCAGGACGGTTCAAAGCATTGAGCATACGTTCTGCTGTCACCGTATCCACCTGACTGACGGGATCATCCAGCAGCAGCACCGGTGCCGGATGCAAAAGGGTACGGGCCAGAGCCACCCGCTGTTTCTGTCCTCCGGAAAGGGTGACTCCCCTTTCCCCCACCCGGGTTTCCAGACCCTGGGGCAGGGACGCAAGGGTGTCGGAAAGGGCCGCAGCCTCACAGGCCGCAGCCAGAAGCCCCGAATCCACAGGCCCTGTTCCTGCGATGTTCTCCCTGAGGGTTCCTGAAAAAATCCAGGGTTCCTGAGGCAGAAGCCGGACAGCCTGACGCAGATCCCGGAGAAGAAGATGCTTCAGATTCCGGCCATCGAGAAAGATACTGCCGGAAGAAGGATCGTAGAGCCGTGCCAGAAGCTGCAACAGGGCCGTTTTCCCGCTTCCCGGAGGCCCCACAATGCCCACACGGCTGCCCGCAGGAAGGACAAGGGAAATCTGGGAAAGGGCCTCAGCCCCCCCTTTTTTGAAGGAAAAGGAAACCTGCTCCAGGACGAGGGTTCCGGAGACTTCCGGAAGGGGCAGGCTGTCCGGGGTATCCCGAACCTCAGGTTCCTCTCCCATGACCTCGGCCAGACGTTCCAGGGAAGCCTTTCCCCGCTGGATCAGGTTGGTCATCCAGCCCAGCGCCATCATGGGCCAGGTGAGCAGCCCCAGATAGGAGAGAAAGGCCACGAAATCTCCCGCGCTGATGCGGTTTTCAATGACCATATACCCTCCTGCCCCCACCACAAGGGCCAGGGCCAGATTGGTAAAAAGTACCATGGCCGGCATCATCAGACCTGTGGAACGGGCCAGGGCCATGCGGCGGGCCAGATATTCCGAAGACAGCCGCCGCAGTCGGCCATCCATGACAGGCCCCATATCAAAAACCTTCACCACCCGGATACCGGAAAAGGACTCCCTCACCATTTCCGTCATCTCGCCGATACCTTCCTGAACCGCACCGTAGTTTCTGTGCATGCGACGCCCCATGATGCGGGTGGTCACGACAATGAAGGGCATGGGAATCATGGCAAGAAGGGTCAGGGGCCCACTGATCCAGACCATGAAACCAAGGGCCGCCCCCCCCAGAAGAAGGGCATCCGTGACGGCCACAATACCCATACCCGTTGCCATACGCACACTGGCGATATCACTTGTGGCCCGGGACATGAGGTCTCCGGTACGGTTTTTATCAAAAAAAGGGGCATCCAGTCCCAGAAGACGGGAAAAGAGATCCTCCCGAAGCCCCCGCTCGATTTTCCTGGAGGTACCGATGAGGCAATGCCGCCAGCCATACCGGAAAAGACCGATCAGGAGGGCCAGAACCACCACAAGAACCCCATACCCCAGAAGTCCGGAAGAAGTGATCCTTCCATCAAAAAGGCCATCCACCACATGCTTCACGACCCTGGGGATCCAAAGCTGCAAGCCATCCACAAGAATCAGACAGAACAGTCCTGTCAGCAGAAGATAGCGGTTTTCCACAAGATGGGGCCGCAAAAGGACATAGGGTTTCATGGTTTTCTCTCTTCACTTTCAAAACCAGGGGAAAAAAGCATCTCCCCGTTTGCCTGAGTCCGGCATGGCACTGTTTCAGGGATCGGGCACCGTCTCTCCAAAACGATAGACAAGGGCATTGGCGGGTACCATACTCAGCTGCTCCCGGGCAACGGCATCAATATAGACCCAGTCCTCCTGAAGACGCAGAACTCTGCGGGAAAGGTTGCGGTTTTCCCTCTCCAGCGCCTCCTTTTCATGCAAGAGTCCCCGGTGCCTCTCCAGAAGGGCCTGATACTCCAGCCAGCCATCGGAACCCACGAGGGTACGGATACCCAGAATGCCCATGACTACCCACAGTCCGTAAAAAAGAATTTTCTGCATCACCTCCGCCTCCGTATCCAGCGCAGGGCCATGTTCAGTTCAGGACTTTTCAGCAAAAAGGCTCCCGCCCCGTACAGGCCTGCTCCCAGCAGTATTCCGGCCAGTACGCGCAGCCCCAGCCAGAGGCTGCCCTCCCCAAGCCGGGAGGCCAGGAAAAGATCCAGCCCCCGGACGGTCAGCCCCATGAGTACCGCATTGATGAGGGAACAAAGGATACTTCTGACAATGCCCCCTGAAAACAAGCCCGGAATCTTCCGGGAAAGCAGCCAGGCCAGAAGCGCAAAATTCACCATGGATCCCAGGCTGGTGGCAAGGGCCAGACCTCCATAGGAAAGGGGAAACATCAGGATCAGCGAAAACAGGATACCGGCTCCCAAAGACAGGCTGCCCACCAGTACCGGAGTGCGGGTATCCTGCATGGCATAAAAAACGGAAACAACAATCCGCACACAGGCAAAGGCCCAAAGCCCCACACTGTAATACATGAGAGCCGTGGCCGTACCTGCCACACTGGCAGCATCAAAGGCCCCCCTCTGAAAAAGAAGAGCCACCATGGGATGGGCAAGGGCCAGAAGTCCTGCCATGGCGGGAAGGTTGATAAACAGCATCCAGCGCAGGGCTTCGCCAAAGGTGTCCTTGAGATCCTCCATCCGGCCGGAAGCCGCCTGACGGGACAGGGTGGGAAGCACTGCCGTGGCAGCGGAAATACCGAAAATGGCCAGGGGAAACTGTACCAGACGATCCGCATAGTAAAGATAGGAAACACTGCCCGCTTCGAGAAAGGATGCCAGCAGGGTGCCGATGACAATACTGAGCTGGTAGACGGCTGCGCCGAAGATGGTGGGCAGCATGAGTTTTCCCACCTGCCGGACACCGGAATGCAGCCAGGGAGCTTTGCCCCTGAAACGGAAGCCCTTGCGCCAGAGCACGGGAAGCTGCATCAGAAGTTGAAAAAGTCCTCCCCCCAGAACCCCGATGGAAAGGGCCGTAACAGCCGGATGGATACGGGAAGCGAGGAGCCAGACGCTGAGGATCATGGCAAGGTTCAGCACCACAGGGGAAAGGGCAGGAACGGCAAAATGCCCGAGACTGTTGAGCATCCCCATGGCCAGGGCCACAAGACAGATGAAGAAGACATAGGGAAAGGTGATACGGGTCAGCCAGACGGTCAGGGCCATTTTATCCGGGGTATCCGCAAAGCCGGGGGCAATGACCTGGACAATGAGGGGGGCCGCCAGTACACCGACAAAGGTAAGAACAAGCAGCAGAAGCGCCAGAATGCGGAATGCGGAACGGGCAAAGGCAAAGGCCTCCTCCCGCCCATTGCAGGCCATTTCTGCATTGAAGACCGGGACAAAGGCCATGGACAGTGACCCTTCCGCCAGAAGCCGCCGCATGAGGTTGGGGATGCGGAAAGCCACAAAAAAAGCGTCCGCTGCTGTGGATACCCCGAAAAAAGCCGCGATTACCATATCCCGGACAAAGCCCAGAATACGGCTGAGAAGGGTGGCAGCACCCACCACACCCGCAGCCCTCAGCACCCGTCCCTTTTCCGATCTTCCCATAGTCCCCTCACCTCGCAGCCCTTGTTGTATGTCAAGGCCCTTCTTATCCCAGAAACGGGCCTGAGAAAAGCCCTGCTAAAGGCTCCGAAAGAAAAAAGATTTGACACTTCCATGAATTCGGTCTAGTTTTTGTTTTTTAGGAAAACACGAATCCTTACCGGTTTCGATCCCCATTACAAAATCAAAAAAAATGCAAAAAGGAGTATCGCTTTGGCAAACCATAAATCCGCCAAAAAACGGGCCAAACAGAATGAAGTCCGCAGAATACGCAACCGCAGTGTGAAGAGCCAGGTAAAAAATGCCATTACCAAACTTCGTGCCCTGGTAGAAAAAGATCCCGAAACCGCGGGTAAAACCTTGAATGAAACCAAGGCCATTATCAGCAAGGCTGCCAAAAAAGGGGTCATTCACACCAATACGGCCAGCCGTAAAATTTCCCGTCTTGCCCAGCTGATCAACAAAGTATCTGCCTGAAAAAAATCAGATCCTTCCGGATCTGTGAAATGCCGCCGTACAGAACGGGAACCCTTTCCTTTGATGAGGAAAGGGTTCCCGTTTTTTGTACTCCATGACCCCAACAGGATAAAAAATTAAAAATCATCCCCCATGCGCTGAACAAGGGTTTCCGCCATGCGCAGGGAAAGGGTTTCCAGGGCTTCCTGACGTCGGTTTTCCGTAGCCGCCTTGTCGCTGGCCACTCCGTGCACTTCCGATTCCTGCATCTCCCGCTGCCAGAGAACACGGCCCTCTGGAGACTTCAATACAAAAAAAACCGTAAGGGTCAAGCGCCTTTCAATATCCTGATCCGCAGCCGTACGGGCCAGGGCAGTCTGGGAAAGGGAACGGATTTCTCCCTCAAGCAGGGCATCCGCAGTCGTGATATCATCGGCAACCCGGCCCTGGGAACTGCGCATCAGCACATAGACCAGATCCTCGGTTAAACGTGACCCCAGCCCTGCCTCTCCGACCCTGTCCGTCATCTGGGAAACAAAAATCGCCTGCACCCCCTCGGGAAGACGACCTGACCCGGAAAAACCATATCCGCATCCGGCCATCATGCCGAAAAATAAAAACCATACTCCTGCCCTGAACAGGCCAAAGCGATGCATACCGCAGGCAAAGCTTACCATGGCAGATCTCCATTCTGAAAAGTTTCCATGCCCGCTGCAACAACCAGAAAAGACTCCGCATCCACCCCAGGGCCGGATGTCCTCAAAAGGACACCCGGGACTGTCCCTCTTCCCAATCAGGCCACCACAATATTCACAAGCTTACCCGGCACAAAAAGCACCTTTTTGATGGTCTTGCCCTCCATGAAACGGAGAGCCCCTTCCGAGGCCAGGGCCGCAGCCTTGATGGTTTCGGCATCCGCATCCGCAGGCAGGGTCACCCGATCCCTGAGCTTGCCGTTTACCTGCACCACAATCAGCACATTTTCCGCCTGCAGGGCATCCTCACGCCACTGGGGCCAGGATTTTTCCACAAGACGCCCTTCCCCTCCCAGGGCTTCCCAGATTTCTTCCGTAAAATGGGGGGCCACTGGAGCCAGCATAAAACAAAGAGATTCCAGGAGGTGACGTGCCACTCCGGCATGTTCCAGCTCTCCCCCCTTTTCGCCAGCCGCAAAAACCGCATTGACCAGCTCCATCACCGCGCTGATGGCCGTATTGAAATGAAAACGGTCGATATCCTCAGCCACCTTTTTCAGCGTCTGGTGGGTTCTGCGGAAAATATCCCTGTCCGCCTGAGCAAGATCGGAAAGGGAACCCTCATAGGGCAAAACCTCAGCCGCCCTGTCCTGATACCGCAGCACCAGCCGCCAGACCCGGTTGATGAAACGGAAAGACCCTTCAACGCCTGTGTCGCTCCATTCCAGATCCCTTTCAGGGGGGGCCGCAAACAGGCAGAAAAGCCGTGTGGTATCTGCACCGTAGCGATCCAGCAGCATGGCAGGATCCACCACGTTGCGCTTGGACTTGCTCATTTTCTCCACACGTCCCACGGTAACGGGACTCTGGCATTTGACACAAAAGGGGGTTTCCTGACCGAAGTCCACTTCTTCGGGATAAAGAAAACCATGTACGGGGCAGGTGGTGGTTTCCTTGCAGACCATGCCCTGGGTGAGGAGATTGGTGAAGGGTTCCTTGAAATCCACAAGCCCTTCAGCTTCCAGCACACGGGTAAAGTATCGGGAGTACAAAAGGTGCATGACCGCATGTTCCACGCCGCCGATATACTGATCCACGGGCATCCAGTAGCGCACCGCTTCCCTGTCAAAAATCCCCTTGTCGCAGCGGGGACTGCAGTAGCGCAGAAAATACCAGCTGGATTCCACAAAGGTGTCCATGGTGTCCGTATCCCGTCTGGCCTTTTTGCCACACTTCGGACAGTCCACCTCGTAGAAGGAGGCCAGGGCCGCCAGGGGGGAACCGCCATTTTCAAGAAGTGCCGCATCTTCGGGAAGGCGTACGGGAAGATCGGACTCGGGTACGGGGACAATACCGCAGGATTCGCAATGAATCATGGGAATAGGACTCCCCCAGTAACGCTGGCGGGAAATTCCCCAGTCCCGCAGACGAAAACGCTCCGCCTTTTCCCCCGCATCGCGGGATTCCAGCCAGTCTGCAATGACATCCTTTGCCGCCCCATTGTCCATGCCGTCAAATATACCGGAGTTCACCAGCCTGCCCGGCCCTGTCCAGGCTTCGGTCAGGGTGGAAGGCTCCAGTGACGCGCCATCGGGCTGGATCACCAGCAGACGCTCCAGGCCGTAACGGATCGCAAAATCAAAATCCCGCTGGTCATGGGCCGGAACTCCCATGACCGCACCGGTACCGTATTCCATAAGAACAAAATTACCGGCATAGATGGGAACGCTTTTACCATTGACGGGGTTTACGGCATAGGCACCAAGGAAGACCCCCTCCTTTTCCGCCGTTTCAATGGCCTTGGCTGTCCGTTCCTGACGGGCCATTTTTTCAAGAAAAGCGGTGACTTCGGAGGCTTCTGGCCTGCCTGCGGCAAGCACTGTTACCAGGGGATGCTCCGGCGCAAGACAGACAAAACTCACCCCGCAGACCGTATCCGGCCTTGTGGTGAACACGTCCAGCCCCTCTTCCCGGCCTTCGATGCCAAAACGGATACGGGCTCCCGTGGATTTACCGATCCAGTTTTTCTGCATGGTGGTGACCTTTTCCGGCCATCCGGGTAAGCGGTCGCAGTGATCCAGCAGATCCTGGGCAAAATCTGTAATGCGGAAGTACCACTGCCAGAGTTTCTTCTGACGGACTTCCTTGCCGCAGCGCCAGCAGGCTCCGTCTTCCACCTGCTCATTGGCGAGAACCGTACCGCAGGGTTCGCACCAGTTGACAAAGGACTCCTTGCGATACACCATGCCTTTTTCAAACATACGGGTAAAAAGCCACTGCTCCCAGCGATAGTATTCCGGTGTGCAGGTGGCAGTTTCCCGATCCCAGTCATAGCTGAAACCCAGAAGTTTCAGCTGCTTCCGCATGGCTGCAATGTTATCGTAGGTCCAGGCAGCAGGATGGGTCTTGTTCTGAAGGGCCGCATTTTCAGCGGGCATCCCGAAGGCATCCCAGCCCATGGGATGCAGGACATTGAACCCCCGCATACGCTTATAGCGGGCCACCACGTCACCGATGGTGTAGTTGCGCACATGGCCCATATGAATCTTGCCAGAAGGATAGGGGAACATTTCAAGAAGGTAGTATTTGGGTTTTTCCCTGTCTTCCCGGACATGAAAAACGCCTTCCGCATCCCAGCGCTGCTGCCATTTTTTTTCAATATCCGCAGGATTGTACGTTTCAGACAACATGACCCTGTCCTCCGCTTCGGTATGTGGGGCGGCAGTGCCGCTGCAATGATTCTGTCAAAATGCCCGATCCAGAACAACAAATGCTGTGCATGCCACAAAGGGAATAAAATGGCAAGAAAGACCCCTTTCATAAAAAAATCTTTTTACGCCCCCCTTGGGCCTATCAAAAAAAACATTGACGTTAAAAAAACAATTGCATACAAGCAAACAAAAGTGTTCCGATCCAGCCTGTCTATCATATGAGGATGCGCCCACCACTTTTTCCCTTCCCTGAAAAGATGCGACCCGCCCTGACTGTACATCTCAAAGAAGAAGGGCCTGAAGATTTTTTCCGGACAGAGACAGGTTGTTTGCCTGATACCTTCTTCTCCCCATACGGGAAGGATGCGGGCATGTCAGGTGATTTCTGGTGTGCATCCCAATAACAACCCCATGTGAAAGGCTCCATTCCTCCCCAGAATTTTAATTTTCGGGACGAATTACTACTTTATGAGCGTAAAAATCCTGATCAATGCCGTTGACGCCGAAGAATGTCGTATTGCAACGGTCATCGACAACCGGCTTGAAGATTTTGTCCTTGAAACCACAGCCCGGGAAATCACCCAGGGCAATATTTACAAAGCCATCATCAGCCATGTGGAGCCCAGCCTTCAGGCCGTCTTTGTCGACTATGGTGCGGAACGCAATGGTTTCTTACAGTTTCAGGAAATCCATACGGATTATTTCCAGGAATGTCCCTCCGGCAAACGCAACATCAAAGACCTCATCAAAAAAGGCCAGGAAGTCATTGTCCAGGTGACCAAGGATCCTGTCATGAAAAAAGGCGCCATGCTCACCACCTTCCTTTCCCTCCCGGGACGGCATCTGGTGCTCATGCCCGGTTCCACCAACAAAGGAATTTCCCGAAAAATCGAGGAAGAGGAAGAACGCAAACGCCTCAAGGATCTGCTTGAAAAACTGACCCTGCCCGAAGGCTTTGGGGCCATTATCCGCACCGCAGGTAAGAGCTGCACCAAAACCATGCTCACCAAGGATCTCAATTACCTGCTTCGTCTGTGGAAAGACATCAATGAAAAGGCCATGGAGGCCGAAAGCCCCTCCCTGCTCTACCGGGAACAGAACCTCGCCCTCCGTGCCATCCGGGACACCCTGACGCCTGAGGTCACGGAGGTGCTCATTGACAATGCGGAAGCCTACAGGGAAATCAAACAATTCGTGGAACTCATCGCCCCCAAGCAGAGCAAGTGCATCAAGCACTACAAGGGCGAAAAACCCATTTTCACCAAACATCAGCTGGAAGAACAGATCGGCACTATTTTTGAATCCCGGGTTTCCCTCAAATCCGGCGGATCCATTGTCATTGATCAGACCGAGGCCCTGGTTTCCATTGATGTGAACTCCGGAAAAGCCACCCAGAAAGGCTCCATTGAAGAAACCGCCTTTCAGACCAATCTGGAGGCCGCTGAAGAAATTGCCCGTCAGCTCCGTATCCGGGATCTTGGCGGACTCTTTGTCATTGATTTCATTGATATGCGGGATGCCAAGCACAGGGCGGCTGTGGAAAAACTGCTCAAGGAAGAACTTAAAAAGGACAAAGCCCGCACCAAGGTGGGAAAAGTTTCCCAGTTCGGGCTTCTTGAGATGAGCCGCCAGCGCCTGCGTCCTTCCATCAGTTTTGGCAGTCTGGTTCCCTGTCCCCACTGTGCCGGACGGGGGCTTACCTTTTCCACGGACAGTCTGGCTCTGACCTTTTTACGCAAACTCCGTCTGGAAACCCTGAAACCGGATATCAAAACCATCCGGGCCATACTGCCACCCGACGTGGCCCTCTATGTGCTGAACCGGAAACGCTCCGAGCTTCTGGAGATTGAACAGCGCCGGGGACTCAGTATTCTCATTGAATCCAATGCCACCATGATTCCCGGAAATTCCGAAATACTCTGCGCCCCCTGACCCTGTTCCGTATCCAAAAGGATTCCACCACAACGCAAGAACTCAAAAAGAGGGGAACCTGAACAGTCCAAAGGTTTCTTGCCAAACGCATAAAAATGTGATGAACCCTTGCATGGATATGGGTTCACAGGTGATAAAGAGTCAATGCGGGTCTCAGATTTATAGCGGGTCTCAGATTTATAAAGGTCGATAGTTTCAATAAGGTCAAGTGTCCATGAAGATCGTGCCATAACCCCGAAGCCCCTGAGGAGATGCACATGCTTCGAAATCGTTTTCCCCGAGTTTCCCAACGCATGGGCCTTTCCCTGCTCATGCTCGCCATGACCCTGACCCTGGGAGTCATTTACCTTGCCATCCGTCCGGAGTCCCCGCCTGCGGAAAAGCCCAGGGAAACCGTCTCTGCCCAGAGAACGGAGATGAAACCTGGCCGCACCATTGAATTCGGGAACACTGAGCAGGAAGAAGACGCCGAAAGTATGGATCAGCGCAAAAAACGCTACGGCATTCTTGACAGCGTGGACATGATTGTCACTTCCGATGAAAGTGTCCGGGTGGGTGGCGAGACGCTGGTCATGCGGGATTTCGAAGAAAAAGACGCCCTCAGCAGGGGGGGTATTGTCACCCTGCCCCTTGAAGATGGAAACATCAAAACACCATCAAAGAGCTACGGCATCCATGTGGTTCGTCCCAAAGACAATATCTGGACAATCCATTTCCGTATTCTCAGAGAATACCTCGCATCCCGGGGAATCCTGCTGCCCCTTTCCGCCGACCAGCCCGATCCTGAAGGGCACAGTTCCGGTGTCGGAAAGGTGCTGAAATTTTCCGAACGGATGGTGCGGATCTACAATATGAAGGAAAAACAGTTTGCAGAAAACATTCACATCATTCATCCCTTTGAAAAAATAATCATTTACAACCTTGAAGAGATGCGGGAACTTCTGGACACCCTGACCCAGGAAAACGTGGATCGCATTCGTTTTGACGGCGAAAACCTCTGGATTTCCGCCGAATAGGCCTGCGGGTACACGTCAAAAAGAAAGCCCCATGACAAGGTCTTAATTGACGGGGCCAGGTATTTCTTTTATATGCTGTCTACTGAATCACCGCTGAAGGGGCAGAGATCCAACACCATCCTTAGAGGATGGGACTTTCTGCCTGCCATATCAGCCAGACCTGTTCACATGAAAAATAACGTATTACCCCTTAAGGAGGAACCCTTGATCGGACTTGCTTATGCCATGGGAGAAGTCGGCGGCCAGGGAGCACAGGGTGGCGGTTTCATGTCCCTTATTCCGCTCCTGCTCATGTTTGTCATTTTCTATTTTCTTCTCATCCGTCCCCAGCAGAAAAAAGCCAAGGAACACCGGGAGCTGATTACGAACCTCAAAAAAGGGGATCGTATCATTACCTCCGGCGGACTTTACGGTACCGTAACCGGCCTGGATGACAATACCCTTACCCTTGAAATTGCAGAAAAAGTGCGTGTCAAAGTGGTTCGGGCCAATGTGGTGGGATTTGCAGGCAAATCCAGCGCAGAATAGCGTTTGCAGCCATGGCTTCCCGGTTAGCGGACACACCTTCTGCATACAAAAAAGAAGCGCTTTGAGAACTGCACCGCAAGGATGCGTGCAGATCGGAAAACCGGGATCCCCAGAGCAGATAGCCGGGAATACGCCGTATCCGTCGTCAGCTCACAAAAAATCACGTTTTCAGACATACAACGGTGGCGCTGTGATTTCCTGAAGCGCCACCCCACTTTTTCCTGCCACCGGAAAGGATTTGGGCCTTGAATATACGTTCATGGAGATTCTATGCCGTTTGTGTGGCGCTGGTCATCGCCACCGTCTATATCATGCCGACATTGAATCCCGGCCTGTGGCCATATAAAACCATCAATCTGGGGCTGGATCTGCAAGGGGGCATGCACCTTGTACTGGAAGTCCAGGTGGAAGAGGCGCTGGAAAGCACACTGGAACGCCGCACCTATGAACTGCGGGATCAGATGCGCAGGGATCGCATCCGCTACAGCTCCGTTCGTCGCGCTCCAGACGGCAGTATTGCTGTCCGCCTTGCCGATGCCACAGATGCAGACAAACTGTCCGCCTTTCATCAAAAGGAGTTCCCGGATCTGGACATGAAGCGCGTCACCGTGGATGACGAAGCGGAATTCCGTTTCTCCATCCCCCCGGAAGAGCGTGTCAGAATCCGGAAAATGGCAACGGATCAGGCCCTGGAAACCATCCGCAACCGCATTGACCAGTTTGGTGTCAATGAACCGGATATCCGTGTACAGGGGGAAAAACGTCTCCTGATTCAGCTTCCCGGCATTGATAACCCGGAAAGAGCCAAGGATCTCATCGGAAAAACGGCCCTTCTTGAATTCAAGATTGTGGACGACAGTTATAATGTTCAGGACGCCATCAAGGGATCGGCACCTCCGGGAACGGAAATTCTCTATGAGATCCGGAGAGATGCTTCTGGGATTGAAACAGGGCGCATTCCCTATCTTGTCAAAAAACGGGCCGTCCTGACCGGTGCCTCCCTTACGGACGCCAGGGTACAGATTGACTCCCGCTTCAACGAACCCTATGTCTCCATTGATTTTGATAAAAAGGGCGCACGCCAGTTTGATCGCATCACCGGAGACAATATCCACAAGCGTATGGCCATTGTGCTGGATAACAATGTCTATTCCGCCCCCGTTATCCAGGATCGCATCTCCGGCGGCAGTGCCCGTATTACAGGCAGCTTCTCCCTTGAAGGTGCCCACGATCTGGCCATTGTGCTCCGGGCCGGTGCCCTGCCTGCACCCGTAAAAATCATTGAAGAACGTACCGTAGGCCCCACCCTGGGAGCCGAATCCATCCAAAAGGGTATCCTGTCCATGCTGGTGGGCAGTGGTCTGGTCATTCTTTTTATGGCGTTTTACTACAAAGGGGCCGGTATCATCGCCAACGTGGCCCTGATGCTGAACATTCTCTTTATCGGAGCGGCCCTGGCCGCCTTTGGTGCCACCCTCACCCTGCCCGGCATTGCGGGGATGGTGCTGACCCTGGGCATGGCCGTGGACGCCAATGTCCTCATCTTTGAACGCATACGCGAGGAACTCCGACTGGGACGCTCCCCTGTTGCAGCCATTCATGCGGGTTTTGATCGTGCGACCCTGACCATTCTGGACGCCAATATCACAACCCTTCTTGCGGCTCTGGTACTTTTCCAGTTTGGTACAGGACCGGTCAAGGGCTTTGCCGTCACCCTCTCTCTTGGGGTGCTTTCCAGTATGTTCACGGCCCTTGTGATGGTGCGCATGATCTTTGACTTCCTCTATGGCCGTAAAGCCAGGGTGACCCAACTCAGCATCTAAGAAGGAGACGGCTTTCCATGCAGCTCATCAAACCCGGAACCAGCTTTGACTTCATTGGCAAACGGAAAGCAGCCTTTGCCCTTTCTGCTGCCATGATTCTCTTCAGCCTCTTTTCCCTGATTCTCCACAAAGGCCCCCGCTATGGCGTCGATTTTGCCGGGGGCACCCAGGTCCTTGTGGCTTTCCAGCAAAAAGTGGATACCGCAAAGGTGAGAACAGCATTGGAAGGTATGGGGCTCAGCCATGCAACCCTCCAGGAATCGCAGGAGAATCAGACCCACCTGCTCCAGATTCGTACCATACAGGCCCTGAATGCTGAATCGGGTATCCTGGCCATCCTGCCCCAAAAACTCCATGAGGCTACGGGATTTCCGGCGGAAATTCTCAGCGTGGATGTGGTCGGCCCCCAGGTCAGCCAGGATCTCAGATCCCAGGCCCTTTATGCCCTTTTCTATGCACTTCTGTTTATTATGGTTTACATCTCCGGGCGTTTTGAGATGAAATGGCTGCTCAGCGGTGCTGTGGCAGGGCTTTTCATCGGTGTCGTCTATCTTTTGCCCCAGATTGTGGAAAGCATCTTCAGTATCAGCCTGCCCGTTCCCATGCTTATTCTTGCGGCCCTTTTCCTTACCCTCATGGTCTTCTGGAAACTGGGGCTGGCCTATGCCATGGGGGCGGCCATTGCCCTGGTGCATGACGTCATTATCACCATAGGTCTGTTTTCCGTTCTGGATATTGAGTTTAACCTGCCCATCATTGCCGCCATTCTCACCATTATCGGCTATTCCCTGAACGACACCATCATCGTTTTTGACAGGGTGCGGGAAAACCTCAGCGCCAGAGGCAAAAAAAGTTTTGCGGCCCTGATCAACCTGAGTATCAACGAAACCCTGAGCCGAACCCTGCTCACCTCGGGAACCACGCTGCTGGTTCTCCTTGCCCTCTTTTTCCTGGGGGGAGGAATTATCCATGATTTTTCCAGGGCTCTGCTCGTGGGTATTGTTGTCGGCACCTATTCCTCCATCTTTATCGCCTGTCCTATACTGCTGTTCTGGCAGAAAAAACAGGCGATCTGATACGGCCCCTTGCGCCCGGCCTGTCCCACAGGCCGGGCAGCTTCAGGAGGTTCCCTATGCCCATGTTCACAGGGATGCAAGCCATCCGGATTATCACTGGAATCCTATGCCTCTCTTCCATTCTCATGGCCTGTGCTTCCCATCAGCCCGATCCCAACGCCACCCGTATCACCACCATGGAAAGCCAGATTGCACGAAATGAAGAGGCCATTGCCGACCTTTCCCAGCGGCTTTCCGTTTTGCAGTTCATGGTGGATGGACATGAACGTACCCTGCGAACCGCCCCTGCCCCTTCTCCGCCCGCTGTACCCCAAACTTCCCAGGCTCCTGCGTCCTCTCCTGCTCCGGTCAGTCCGGCCCTTCTCCCCCAGGAACCCGGACAGCTCTATGAACTGGCCTTTGCAACCCTGCAAAAACGGGAATATGACAAAGCGGCCGCCCTGTTCCGCAGACTGGCAGATTCCTTCCCGGATCATACCCTTGCGGACAATGCCCTCTACTGGCTGGGAGAATGCCATTATGCCCGCAAGGACTACAAAGCGGCCATTGAAACCTTTGAAGAGGTGCTGACCCGGTATCCCCGAGGTGGCAAGGCTCCGGATGCCCTCCTGAAAAATGCCTTTTCCCGGATCAATACCGGGGATAAGGACGGCGGGCGCACCATACTGCGGCAGCTGATCCGGGATTATCCCTTCACCGATGCCGCAGCCAAGGCTGAAACCCGACTGAAAAATCTTTTCTGATGCAGACGCCTGCGCCCCTTTTTCCCCAACCGCCTTCCATCCTGCCCTGGCTCAAATTGCAGGCGGTTTCCGGTATCGGGCCTTTACGTTTTTCAAAACTGATGGCAGCATTTGGAAATCCCGATGCGGCTTTCAGGGCTTCCACCGAAACTCTTTGCAGAATCGCCGGTATTTCTCCGCACATCGCACAAAATATGAAAGCTGCGGCCCGCCTGCCCGATTCCCCCTTTCTCCGGGAAATGGCGCTTGCACAGGCCCACAATGTCCAGATCATCGGACTCGGTATGCCGGGCTACCCCGAACTTCTGGCACAAATACCCGATCCCCCTCCCGTACTCTATGTCAAGGGAACTCTGCCCCGGGATGCCGTCGCCGTTGCCGTGATCGGATCGCGAAATGCGACACGCTACGGAAAAGACAACGCCTTTTCCATTGCTGCGGATCTTGCAAAGGCTGGGGTGGTCGTGGTCAGCGGCCTCGCCCGGGGCATTGACACGGCAGCCCATGAAGGCACCCTGAGTGCGGGGGGGCAGACCCTTGCCATCATGGGCTGCGGACTCAGCCATGTCTATCCCGGAGAGAACCGCCCCCTCAGCCGCTGCATTGAAGCTTCCGGTGCGCTGGTTTCTCCCTTTTCCATGGAAACCCCACCCGATGCCCCCAATTTTCCAGCACGTAACCGCATTATTTCCGGTCTCTGCCTGGGAACGGCCGTCATTGAAGCGGCGGATCGCAGTGGTTCCCTCATCACCGCCCGCCTGGCCGCAGAACAGGGAAGGGAAGTCTTTGCCCTGCCCGGAAACGTGCGTTCCATGAAAAGTGCGGGTACCCACCGCCTGCTCCGGGAAGGGGCCTGCCTTGTGGAAAAAGCAGAGGATATTCTTAATGAATTAAACATTGTGCAGTACAAAAAAGAACGTCCGGATCCACAGCCCCCTGAAAATTCTCTTGCATTGACAGAAACAACCGTGCTTAAAGCTCTTGACGCCTATCCGATTCACATTGATACCTTGAGCATCAGGACAGGCATGGCAGCGGGTCCTCTTTCCGCCACTCTTTTCGCCCTTGAACTCCAGGGAAAGGTGGTTCAGCACCCTGGAAAATATTTCGTAAAACCATGAAGGATGCACCGTGAGCAAACCTCTTGTCATTGTCGAATCCCCCACCAAAGTCAGAACCCTCAAAAAATACATCGGAGACCGGTACAACGTCACAGCCACCTCCGGACACATCCGGGATCTGCCGCCCCGTGAAATGGGCATAGACATTGAAAACGGCTTTGCTCCCCAGTATCAGACCATCAAGGGCAAGCAGAACATCATCAAATCCCTGAAGGCTGCGGCGGAAAATGCCAGTGATATCTATCTGGCTCCTGACCCGGATCGTGAAGGAGAAGCCATTGCCTTTCATACGGCGGAGGTTCTCAAAAAAAAGGGACGGCGCTTTCACCGGGTTCTTTTCCATGAGCTGACCCAGAATGGTATCGAAGAAGCCCTGAAAAACCCGAAAGAACTGAATCTGAACCGCTATGATGCCCAGCAGACCCGCCGCATCCTGGATCGGCTGGTCGGCTACCAGATTTCTCCCCTCCTCTGGAAAAAGGTGCAGGGCGGACTTTCCGCAGGTCGTGTGCAATCCGTTTCCGTACGCATCATCTGTGACCGGGAACGCCAGATCCAGGCCTTCATCCCCCAGGAATACTGGAGCATTACCGCAGAACTGCTTTCCGCAGCCAGTCCCCTGCATTTCGAAGCCAAACTGAACCGCAGGGCTGGTGAAAAAATTGAGATTCCGGATGAAACAAGCACGCAGTCCATCCTGAAAGACCTGGAGAATGTCGTCTATCGGGTGGACAAGGTGGTGAAAAAAACCACAAAACGCAATCCCCTTCCCCCCTTCACCACTTCCAAGCTCCAGCAGGAAGCCATCCGGAAACTGCGTTTTTCCGCCCAGAAAACCATGATTGTGGCCCAGCAGCTCTATGAAGGTCTGGATCTGGGCCCAGGTGAGCCGGTGGGTCTGATCACCTATATGCGTACGGACTCCACACGTATCGCCGCAGAAGCGGCCCATGAAGCCATCGAGCATGTCCGTACCCACTTTGGTGAGGCCTTTGCCGCATCGGAACCACGGGCCTTTCAGAACCGCAACAAGGCCCAGGATGCCCATGAGGCCATCCGTCCCACTTCCGTGGCCCATACACCGGAAAAGGTGCGCCCCTTCCTCGACAAGGATCAGTTTGCCCTGTATGAGCTGATCTGGAAACGCTTTGTGGCCTCCCAGATGAGCGAAGCCCGCATCAACCAGGTGAATGTGGGTATCCTTGCCGGAAACTATGGGTTTTCCGTGTCCGGATCCACCATTGCCTTTGCAGGCTTCATGCGTCTCTATATTGCATCGGAGGAAGGCGGTGAGAAGGAAGAAAAAAAACAGAACCTGCCGGATCTGAAGGAAGGGGAGATTCTCGACTGCAAGGGACTCACCCCAAGACAGCATTTCACCCAGCCGCCCCCCCGTTTTTCCGAAGCCTCCCTCGTCAAGGAGCTGGAGGAAAACGGTATCGGACGTCCCAGTACCTACGCCACCATCCTGTCCACCATCCGGAACAAGGGATATGTGGAAATGGTGAACCGCTACTTCAGGCCGAGTGAGCTGGGGTTTATCGTCAATGATCTGCTGGTCACCAGTTTCCCGGATGTCCTCGATGTGGAATTCACGGCAAAACTGGAAAATGACCTCGACCGGGTTGAAAGCTCAGAAGTGAATGCCCTGAATATACTTCAGAATTTTTATACCCCCTTTCATGACAAACTGGAGTCCGCCAAAAAAGACATGCAAAGCATCAAAGGGGTGGGCATTCCAACGGAAATGACCTGCCCTGAATGCGGCAAGGGCATCCTCCACGTCAAAGTGGGAAAAAACGGCCCCTTTATCGCATGCAGTGCCTATCCGGACTGTCATTTTTCCAGAAACTACGAACGGGATGAAAAGGGAGGTATCCGTCTTGTGGAGCCGGATGTGGATATCGCAGAGGGTCAGGTCTGTGATAAGTGCCAGCGGCCCATGCTGGTGAAACAGGGACGTTTCGGTACCTTTCTGGCCTGTAGCGGTTATCCCGAGTGTAAAAACACCAGCAACCTGAACGCCGTTGCCCCCGCAGGTGGAAACGGCACGGGGGTTGGCTGTCCTGAAACGGGCTGCACGGGTGAAATTGTGGAAAAAAAATCCCGAAGGGGCAAGGTCTTTTACGGCTGTAACCGCTACCCTGAATGCAGTTTTGCCCTCTGGGATAAACCCGTACCCGAAACCTGTCCGGACTGTTCTCATCCCTTTCTCGTTGAAAAAACAAGCAAAAAACTTGGACTTCACCTCAAATGTCCTGCTGAGGGCTGCACCTACACCCGCATCCTTCCCGAGTCGGGCGAAAAAGGAAGCTGACCCCTTCCTGCCCCCCCCCAAAAAAAATAGATTCTGAACCTCTTTTATCCCCGCATATGCGGGGATTTTGCTTTCCGGTTTTTCCCTGCATGGATTTCCCCTTTCCCCTCTTTTTTTCAGAAGTTTCCCTGACTGTCATTGACAAAGCGGGAGCAGGGATGCTAAGTGCCCCCATCAATGACCATCGGTCAAAAAATGAATAAGGGTCATCATGGCGAACAAGCAGCAGATCAAATCACGACAAACCCAGGAAGAACTCATGGCCGCAGCCGTGAAAATCTTTGGAGAAAAGGGTTATACCGCCGCAACCATCTCGGAGATCACGGAAAAAGCAGGCTATGCCAAGGGCAATTTCTACCGTTACTGGAAAAGCAAGGATGCCCTCTTTCTCGATATCATGCAGGCCAGCATGCAGCAGCACCGGGAAGAACGCAAGGCCCACCTTGAAGCCGCAAAGGACGGAGAAAGCACCCTCAATGTTCTGGTCGATTTTCTGGAAACCATGATTGCGGATGATGAATGGGCCAAAATATTTCTGGAATTCACCGTGCACGGCTCCGGAGATCCGGAAATTCGGGAACATCTGGATACGGGGATCTACAGATTGTCCAGTGACCTTTTTGCAGAAATTCTTTCACCCTACGCCAGAGATTTTGACGGACTCCGGAAACTGGGAGCCCTTGTCATCGCACTTTTTGAGGGTTTTCTCATCCAGAGACGCATGGGCAGCCGGGTTCTTTCCCTTAAGGATCTGCGCGAAGCCATCCTGTCCCTGGGGCGCCCCCTCTTCATATCCCCATCATCCTGAAAAAGGAGAGTCTTCATGCGCTTTTTTTCCCTCGTCAGTACCGGTCTTGTACTGGGGCTTCTTGCCATGACGCGGCTGGCTTCCGCCAATGCTGCCCTGGAAGCCTTCAAACCTGCCTTTAATCCTGAAACGGCCAGCTACCGCTGCATTGTCTCCAATGTTTCCCATCCGGTCATCAAAGGGGTTTCCGCAGGTTTTGTACTCCGGGATCGGCTCTGGGAAAAAACCGGAGGAAAAATTTATGTGGATTTCAAGCCCCTTTCCCTGCTTGGCGGAGAGGTGGAGGTGCTCAACCTTCTTCAGATGGGTGCCATACAGGGCATGGGAGTCAGTTCTGTGGCTGCAACCAACCTCGGCCCCCGTTTCGGGATTGTCAACCTTCCCTTTCTTGTGGATTCCTTTGAGCAACTGGAGCGTTTCGTTCAATCCGGCCCCCTCTTTGCCCACTTCCTGAAAGCCATGGAACATCAGGGGATTGTGGGACTGGACATCACCGCTTACGGAAGTTACGGCTGGGCCAGCACCCAGCCCATCACCACCCTGGCCCAGGCCCGCCCCGCACGCTTCCGCATTGCCGAAGCCGCCGTGAACCAGCTCCTCTACCGGGAATGGGGGCTGCGTCCCGTGGTCATGCCCTGGCCCGATGTCCCAGTGGCCCTGCGTCAGGGAGTTATCAATGCCCTGGATCATACGCCTACGGTCTGCAATATTACCAAAAAATTTGAGGTGGCCCGCCACTTCACCCAGATCAACTACGCCCAGGGACTTTTCATCTGGATCTTCAATCAGGCCTGGCTGAACAGCCTCCCCGAGGATCTGAGAACCGTTTTCACAGAAACCGTTAAGGAAGTCGCCGCAGAAATCCGTAAAGAAGCCAAAACCCAGGAAGAAACGGAAATCCAGAAAGCCAAAGAAGGCGGGGTGCTCTTCCACACGCTTCCGGAAAACGAAATGGCAGAACTGAAATCCCGTGGCATAAAGGTTCATGAACGCTATAAAAATGAAATCAACCGCCTGTATCCCAGTGATACCTACAGGCCGGAAGACTACCTTCTGGAGGTACAGACCTACCTGGGGTACACACCGTGAAGCGTATGGGATACCTGCTCCTGAAACTGGAAGAATGGAGTCTTTTTATCGCTGTCATGGCAGCCCTGGTGGGACTTTTCGCGTCTGTCATCCTGCGCTACGGTTTCCACATCACCTTTGCCGGAGCCGATGAACTGGTTCGCAACACCATTATCTACACCACCTTTGTGGGACTTTCCGTGGCCATACGCAAGGACAAGCTGATCCGCGTCGATGCCCTGGCCCAGATCTTTCCCCGGCTCCAGCGCCTGCTCGCCCTGATCAGCCTCCTTGCCGTTCTGCTCTTTGCCTTCATGCTGCTGCGCTTCGGGGGAGAACTTGCATGGATGATGTTCCGGACAGGCCAGTCCAGCATTATCTGGAATATGCCCCTGTGGGTGCTTTACGCCATCCTGCCCTTATCCGGGCTGCTCATGGTGTTGCGGACAGGAGAGCAGCTCTGGCGGGTCTGGCAGGATGAGGGAATCACAGCTGAAAACGCCAGAAACGAAAGCGCCGGAACGGAGCGCCCGAGGAAGATATGACCACACCGGATCTCATCCTGCTCCTGATCCTGCTGGGAGCCATGGCTGCCTATATTCCCGTATTTATCTGCCTTGTTTTTGCGGCTCTTGGAGGATTTTTTCTTTTTACGGAAATGCCTCTGCTGCTGGTCTTTCAGACCCTGCTGCGAAGCCTTGACAACTTTGCGCTGGTGGTGGTGCTCTTTTTCATCCTCTGTGGAAATGTCATGACCTCCGGAAAGATCGTGGAAAAACTTATCCGCATTGCCCAGGCCTTTGTGGGCTTTCTGCCCGGCGGGCTGGGCATGGCGGGGGTTGTGGCCTGCGCTTTTTTCGGAGCCATTTCCGGCTCCACGGTAGCCACTGTCGTGGCCATCGGCGGGTTCATGATTCCTGCCCTGAAAGCCCACGGATATCCGGAGCGCTATGCTGTGGGCGTCATGACCACAGCTCCCAATCTGGGGGTGATCATCCCCCCCAGTATCGGCATGATCCTCTACAGCATGATCAGCAATGTTTCTCTTGAAGGACTCTTTCTGACAGGCTTTCTGCCTGGTATCCTCATCACCCTGGGGACCTGTCTGTATACGGCCTGGATTTTCCGCAACAACAAAGATCTGCATACCCGCCGCATGGATGGCAGAGAAATTCTGGCAGCCCTGAAAGATGGGATATGGGCACTTCTGCTGCCCGTGATTATTTTCGGCGGGATCTTTTCCGGTATGTTTACGGCCAATGAAGCGGCGGTGGTGGCTTCTGCCTATGCCATCCTTGTCGAAATGTTCATCCACAGATCCATGGATTTCAAACGACTGAAGCATGTGGTGGTGGATTCCGCCGTTACCTCAGCCACCCTCCTCATCATTGTGGCGGGTGCCACGGTTTTCGGACGGTACATGACCCTGCAAAACATTCCGGGACGTATCACGGAAGCTGTTCTTGCCGGGGTCAGCTCGCCAGAAGCCCTCCTGCTGCTCATGAACATCCTGCTGCTCTTCGTGGGGATGTTCATGGACATTATTTCCGCCACGCTGATCCTCGGCCCGGTCCTGCTACCCATTATCCTGCACTACGGTATTGATCCCCTGCATTTCGGACTCATCCTGACCGTCAATCTGGCCTTGGGCTACTGCACTCCGCCCGTAGGGGTCAGTCTTTTTATTACAGGTTCCGTTGCGGGAAAAAATCTCATGTACATGTCCAGGGCCGTAATGCCCTTCCTTGCCATTCAGGTTCTGGTACTGCTTCTGATCAGTTATTTTCCCGCTGCAGTGCTCTGGCTTCCAAAAATCTTCGGATACATCCCCTGAACGCACACAAGGGCATGACCTGCATGCCCTTGTGCTGCAAAGGTATTCAAACGAATTTTCAATCATATTAAAAGCTTAGATCAGCTATCGTTCCCATGCTCCAGCGTGGAAACGATGGAGTCACTGCTGTATGGATAAACAGTACGGCTGTTCTCACCTCTGAGGAAAAGGGCATGGGAACAAAGGCAATACCTGAGACGACATGGCTGCGTCACGGTTCATCTTCTGTTTTTTTAAGGAAGGTTCAGCAACAGGAAAAAGGCAAAGGGAAATGGGGAACATCCCAACGACTGTGCCGGGGGGCATATTCCTGTAGTCCTGTGAGGGATCGGATGGTATTCCGGGGGATAAAAAAGGAAGCATCAGAATGATTGCTGGGGAGGGGGAAAAAGGGTGTCCAGATATAATGCCGAGAATCATTGAGGGATGTAGAAGAGGGTTTTGCCTTCATTAAGAAATCCTGGTTAAAACATGACCCTGCAAAAGCAGGTTTTTGATGCACAAACAGACCCAAATAAAAAACCGGATTGCTTTTTTTCCTAACTCAAGGTTTCAAGAATCCATTTGGATTCATAAGCGCACTCCGCACCACCCGAATTATTCAAAAGCAAATCCAGCCTGAAAAGCCTGTTCTCTTTCTGATATGGTACCGAAGGGGAGACTCGAACTCCCACGGACTTGCGTCCACTAGACCCTGAACCTAGCGTGTCTACCAATTCCACCACTTCGGCGTAAAACAGTGTGCAAGGAACTACAGCCTGCATCAAAACTTGTCAAGTACTTTCTGTCTGGTACCGAAGGGGAGACTCGAACTCCCACGGACTTGCGTCCACTAGACCCTGAACCTAGCGTGTCTACCAATTCCACCACTTCGGCATTTTACTGAAATTTCAAGACTTTCAATGAAGAAAAAAGTCAGGAGAAAGTCTATTGACCTCAGCAACGCGACGTTTTATATAGCCCTCAGTTTGTGGTGTCAAGGAGAAAAATTTAAAAGACAGGATGCAAAACACAAAGAGCCGGGAAATTTCCCCGAAGCTTTTGGAAGAGGAAGCCACCAGGATATGCAAGTTATTGACCATATTTCACAAATCGTCCGTCCCTTCCCCAGGGCCGTTGTCACTCTGGGGAATTTTGACGGGGTACATAAAGGCCATACGGCACTCTTTGAGCATGTCCGGAAACAGGCCGATACCCTCGGGGGAACCGCTGTTGCCCTCACCTTCGATCCCCATCCCCTTCTTGTGGTCAGACCGGATCGCCGTCCTCCCCTCATTACACTGAGGGAACAGAAAATCGAGCTGATCACGGCATCCGGACTTCTCGATGCCCTGCTGGTACTGCCCTTTGACAAGGCCTTTGCCAGCATACCCGCAAAGGATTTCATCTGTGACCTCCTCATCCGCACCATTGGCATGGAGGCCATCGTGGTGGGGCCGGACTACGCCTTTGGCAAAAACCGGGAAGGCAATATCGGCCTGCTCCGGGAGATGGGAAAAGAACTGGGCTTTGAGGTGATCACGCCGGACTGGATCAAACCGGAAAACATGGAAGAACGTATCAGCAGTACCCGTATCCGGGAAGTTGTGGCTTCGGGGGATGTGGAAAGTGCTGTGCCCATGCTGGGACGCTTCTATCAGGTTCGGGGAGAGGTTGAACCGGGACGCCAGCGGGGGGGCAGACTTCTCGGCTTTCCCACAGCCAACATCAGGCTTCAGGATGAACTCTGTCCGGCCACGGGTGTCTATGCCATTAGCGTGGAAAGCCCCCTCGGAAAGCACCTCGGCGTGGCCAATATCGGATACAGTCCCACCTTTGAGGACAATATCTTCACCGTAGAAGCCCATATCCTCGACTTCTCCGGAGATCTCTATGGACAGAAAATCCGCATCAATTTCATCCAGCGTCTGCGGGGAGAACAGAAATTTTCCGGGATTGAGGCCCTTTCCGCCCAAATCCAGAAAGATATTGAACGGGCAAGGCAGCTTTTTGCCACGAAAGGACTGACCCCGACTCCATGAAAAAAAAACAGCGTCTGGGTCTTTTTCTTGCTCTTCCCATCTCTCTGGGAGCCTTGTACCTGGCCCTGCGCCATGCACCGCTTGGGGAAGTTCTGGCCTATTTTCAGAACATGAATCCGGTCTGGATTCTTCCGGCTGTTTTTTTCTGCGTGCTGGGCTTTGTTTTCAGAGCCTGGCGCTGGCAGAGTCTTCTGGCCCACCATAAACAGGTTTCCTTTTTTTCCGCCTTTCATCCCATGATGATCGGTTTCATGCTGAACAGTATCCTTCCGGGCCGCATCGGAGAAATCGTCCGCCCCATGCTTTTTGCCAGGAAACAGGCCCTTCCCTTTGCCACCAGCCTTTCCAGCATCGCAGCCGAAAGGGTACTGGATCTTGGCGTGCTGCTGGGACTTCTCGCCTTTGTTTTTCACTTCATGGATCTGGGAGAAGTAACGGAGGTGCTGCATGTGGGAGACTACCAGTTGAGCAGCACCATGCTCCTTGCCATCGCAACCCGGATGGCCTGGCTCTGCCTGATCCTGACCCTTATCATCTTCTGCCTGCTTGTCCCCTCCCTGCGGGAGCTTGGCAAAAAGGGACTGCGAACCTTTGTCAAATATTTTCCTTTTATTTCAAACAATTTCCGTCACAGCCTCACAAACCGCCTGCTGCCTCTGGTGGAAGGCCTTGTGGATCAGGTGGCCTCAGGATTCGAAGGACTCCGGAATCCCTCAAGACTCCTTTCCTGTCTTCTGCTGTCCCTCACCATCTGGCTGATGCAGGTACTGCCCTACTGGTTTCTTGCCCAGGGCAGCCCTGGGATTCCGGTAAATTTCCTCCAGCTCATTGCCGTCATGGTGCTGGTCAATTTTTTCATTGCAATCCCCTCGGTTCCAGGCTTCTGGGGAATCTGGGAAGCGGGAGTGGTCTTCTCCCTGGCTCTTTTTGGTTTCCGCAACGCGGATGCCGCAGGCTACGCCCTGCTCAGCCATGTGGTGCTCATGTTCCCCGTTATCCTGGTGGGGCTGGTATCCGCCCTTGTCACGGGATTCCGGTTTTCATCGGACACCCGCACCCTGAAAGCCCTGCAGGAGATGGACGCCAAAACACCCTGAAACACCTTTTTCCTGCAAGTCCCGAAATATGACGCAGGTTTTTCTTTTCATTTCCTGCCCATGAACTATAATCCACGATTGCCCCAGAGCCTGACCGGGTCTTTTGGGGCCTTTTTCCGTTATGAAAAGAACAGGGCCACCCTGTTTTGATTTCCATGACCGTCTGCCTGCAAAAAAACGGTCTTTCATGAAAGGTATACCATGGCCACACGTACCATCCTGACCTATCCCGATCCTTTTCTGAAACAGCCCACCCGGCCCGTAACGGATTTCGGACAGAGCCTTCAGGATCTGCTACAGGATATGGCGGACACCATGTACGAGGCTCCTGGCGTGGGCCTTGCCGCCAACCAGATCGGAGAAGCCCTGAGCCTTCTGATTTATGATCCCGATGCGGATCCTGAAAAACGGGAATTCCGGGTTCTGGCCAACCCCAGACTCCTGGAGGCAGAAGGCAGTTTTTCCTCGGAAAATGAGGGCTGCCTCAGCGTTCCGGAATTCAGGGCGGACGTCAAACGCCATGCCCGGATCACGGTGGAAGCCCAGAACGAAAAAGGTGAGTCCATACGTCTCGATCTGGAAGACTTTGAGGCGGTGATTGTGCAGCATGAAATGGATCACCTTGCCGGCATTCTTTTCATCGACCGTATCAGTCCCCTGAAACGCGGTCTCTACGCCAAGCGCGTGGCCAAGCAGATGCGCAGGGAGGGCCTCTGATGGCCCTGAACATCGTCTTCATGGGAACTCCGGCCTTTGCCCTCCCTCCCCTCCACGCGCTGGTCACGGCCGGGCACCACATTCTGGCCGTCTATACCCAGCCGGACAAGCCCCAGGGCAGAGGCAAAAAAATTCAGGCTCCGCCGGTCAAGGAAGCAGCTCTTTCCCTGGGCCTTCCCGTTTTCCAGCCCCTGTCCATGAAAACGGAAAGCATTCATGAGGCCCTTCTGGCCCTGAACCCCGACGTCTTCGTGGTGGTTGCCTATGGACATATCCTGCCCCAGAGGCTTCTCGATATCCCGCCTCTGGGTTCTGTCAATATCCATGCCTCCCTTCTGCCCCGGTACAGGGGGGCAGCCCCCATCCAGTGGGCTGTGGCCCGTGGAGAAAGCAGAACCGGCATCAGCACCATGAAAATGGATGCGGGTATGGATACAGGAGATATTCTCCTCCAGAAGGCCCTTCCCATTGAAAAACGGGATACGGCTGCGGATGTGCATGACAAACTGTCCCTTCTGGGGGCGGAGCTGATCGTGGAAACCCTGGAAAGCCTGGAACAGAAACGCATTCAGCCCATCCCCCAGAACCCGGACGAAGCCAGTTATGCCCCCCTCCTCAAAAAGGAAGATGGTCGTATCCCCTGGCATCTTTCCGCAACCGCCATTGACGCCCATGTACGGGGCATGACGCCCTGGCCCGGTGCCTTTACCCGGATGGACGACAAGATTTTAAAAATTTTTGATGTCTTTCCCGTATCCTGCGATGAAAAGGCTTCTCCCGGAACCGTGCTGAAGGCTTCGCCCACAACCCTCATGGTTGCGGCAGGCCAGGGCGCCATCCTTGTCAACAGCCTCCAGGGGCCTTCGGGAAAACGCCTGTCCGCCGCAGATTTTCTGCGGGGAAAACCCATTATACCGGGTACGATACTGACATAAGCAGACCCTCTCACGCTCCATCCCAAGCCGAAAACAGCATAAGGAACTTCATGCAAAGCGACGCCAGAACAATTGCCCTTCAGGTGCTGATCAAAATCCAGGCCCGCCGCCTGCCCCTGGATCTTGTCATCGAGGATTTTCAAGGAGCCATCAATGCCATGGATCCCAAAGACCGGCGTCTCATGAATGCCATTGTCTACGGTGTGCTGCGCTGGCGCAGCCGTCTGGACAGGGTCATCGCCGAAAGCTCCCGGACACCCATGCACAAAATTGAACCCAAAATCCGGGATATCCTCCGCATTGCCATCTTCCAGCTGATTTACCTGGACAGGGTTCCCGAATCCGCAGCCATCCACACGGCGGTGGAACTCACCAAGAGCATCAGCAGCACACGGGGGGCTCCCGGTTTTGTCAATGGCGTCCTGCGCAATGTCCAGAAGGTATGGCGTACCATCTATGACCCCCCCGCAGGCACGCCCACCCTGCAACGTCTGGCCTGGAAACAGGCCATACCCGAATGGATGCTGGAGCGCTGGATCGCACGCTTTGGAGAGGAAAGGCTGGAAGATCTGGCCCAGTCCGTAAACCGCATCCCCTCCATGACCCTGCGGATCAATACCCTGCGCACGGACATGCCCACCATGATGGATCTGCTCAAGGAGAGGGTACAGGACGTCCAGGCCAATCCCTGGATGGAGAACGCCCTGGACTTTGACCATCCCGATGGGGCCATCGACCGTCTTCCCGGATTCCGGGATGGCTTTTTCCAGATCCAGGACGCTGCAGCCCAACTGGTCACGCTGCTCCTGGGGCCCCGCAGCGGAGAACGTATTCTGGACGCCTGTGCCGGTTATGGCGGAAAAACGGGCCATATTGCCCAGATCATGCAGAACAAGGGAGAAATCATCGCCGCAGATATCAGCGCACCGAAACTGATGCGTCTGGGGCATGAAATGACCCGCCTCGGTATTCATACGGTCAAAACCCAGGCCCTGGATCTGACCCGGGACAAAGACATCATGAACCTTGGCCGCTTTGACCGCATTCTTCTGGATGCGCCCTGTTCCGGCATGGGGGTCATCCGGAGAAATCCGGACATCAAATGGAACCGGGAGCCAGACGGCTTCGGCCATTTCGCCCAGCGCCAGGCCCGGCTCCTCCACACCCTTGCCGGTCTTCTCAAACCGGGAGGCCTCATGGTCTATGCGGTTTGTTCCACAGAGCCGGAAGAAACCACAGAGGTAATCGATACTTTCCTCAGCGCCCATCCGGAGATGCAGCGGGAAAAACCGGGAGTCCATTTTCCCGCACAGGCCGAAGGGCTCATCACGGAAAAGGGAGATTTCATGCCCTGGAAAGCGACCTTTGAGCTGGACGGCTTTTTTGCCACCGCCCTGAGAAAAACAGGACGGCGTAAGGTCATTGCCTGAATGGTTTTCCCCGTGAGTCCATCCCGCATCCTCAAGAGGGTACTGACCTGGATACTGGGGCTGGTTCTTTTCTGTGTCCTGACGGCCCTTGCCGCCTATTACAGTTTTACCTTTGTCATGGGCAGAAGCCAGGAAATGGCCGTTCCGGATCTGCGGGGCAGGGACATTGTAGACGTCCTGGAACACATGGAAGTCAGAAATCTGGGGGTACGGGTGGTGGGTTTCGACTATTCCGGCACCCTGCCCCAGAACCGGGTACTGCGTCAGGATCCCCCTCCGGAACATATTCTGAAAGCAGGCCGGGAGGTTCGGCTTGTACTTTCCCGTGGCCCCAGAAAAGTACAGATTCCCAACCTTTCCGGACTCCGCAGGGAAGAGGCCGTCAGCCGTCTGGAAGCTTCAGGATTTCAGGCAGGGCAGGTCAGTCAGATGTACCATGACAGCCTGCCCCCAGGCCATGTCATGGCATCGGCTCCCCCTGCGGGGGCCTGGCTTCCCGATGGGAAGACCGTGCATCTGCTGACCAGCATGGGCAGACGACCGCTCATTCTCCGCATGCCTGATCTGAAAGCCATGGATGGCGATGCCATGCTGACCCTCCTGAACAGCCTGGATCTGCGCCTCACCGATATCCGTACCGCATGGAATCCCGATATCCCGCCCCACCGCATTCTGGATCAGGAACCCGCAGCAGGCTCTCCCATAACCGTCCACTCCGGAGTGAGGGTGGTGCTCAACGAGGCTCCGGGACAACGCACCGTCAAACCGGATCCTGTCCAGGGGATGCATCTTGTACGCTACCGCCTTCCCCACACCCTGATCCGCTCCCACATCCGGGGCAGCCTCACGGCCTGGGGGATGCGCTTTGATTTTGTCAATGATGTGTATGAGGGCAACCATGAAATCACCCTGCTCATACCGGGAACCACCCAGGCCCATATCCTGATTGAAGAAAATGACGTTCCCGTTTTTGAAGCCAGGCTACAGCCCTTCCAGCCCAAACCGGATATTCTTTATGGGGGAGGCCGATACGGCTTCAGCCCCATGAACCTTACCCTTCCCGATTCCCCGGACACGGGGAAGCCCCAGACTTCTCCAGAAAAGGAGACACCATGAAGCCCCTCATTGCCCCTTCCATCCTGTCTGCTGACTTCACCCGCCTGGGTGAGGAAATCCGTGCCGTTGAAAGTGCCGGTGCGGACTGGATACACATCGATGTCATGGATGGCCGTTTTGTCCCCAACATCAGCTATGGGCCCATCATTGTGGAAGCCGCCAGAAAAAGCACCCCGCTTCCCCTGGACGTGCACCTCATGATTGTGGAACCCGACGCCCTGATTCCCGCCTTTGTCAAAGCCGGAGCCGATCTCATTTCCGTCCATGCGGAAACCTGTCCCCACCTGCACCGCAGCCTGCAACTTATCCGTTCCCTGGGTGCCAGACCGGGTGTGGCCCTGAATCCGGCCACGTCCCCGGAACTGCTGGAATTTGTCATGGACGACATTGACTTTGTCCTCGTCATGACCGTGAATCCCGGCTTTGGCGGTCAGAAATTCATTCCTCAGTGTCTGGATAAGATTGCGCGTATCCGTAAAGCCATTGCGGCAAGCGGCAGACCCATCCATCTCCAGGTGGATGGCGGTGTCAACCCCGAAACCTCCCGGGCCGTCACCGAGGCGGGTGCCGATGTGCTGGTGGCGGGTTCCGCTATTTTCGGAACCCAGGACTACAGGCAAAGCATCGCACAGCTCCGGCACCTTCCCGCACAGGAAGGCATTCAAAAAAAAACTCCGGAAATACGGCCATGAAAAAAAACATCCTTGTCCTGCACGGGCCAAACCTCAACATGCTGGGCAGACGGGAGCCGGAAATCTACGGCAGACTGACCCTGCACGATATTGACAGCGCCCTGGAAACCCGTGCCCGGAGCGAGGGGTTTTCCCTGTGTTCCTTCCAGTCCAATCATGAAGGCACCCTTGTGGATCGCATCCAGGAGGCCTTTGGCCATGTGGATGGGGTCATCATCAACCCTGCCGCCTTTACCCACACCAGCGTGGCCATCCGGGATGCCCTCCTGCTTCTGGACGTCCCCATCATTGAAGTGCACATTTCCAATATCCACAAGCGGGAAGACTTCAGAAAGCACTCCTATGTGTCCGATATTGCCCAGGGCCAGATCGTTGGACTGGGAGCACGGGGCTATCTTCTGGCCCTCGAGGCCCTGATGGCCCAGATTTCAGGTAAAGAAGGCCTCCTGTGATGCCCGCAAGAACCACCTTTGAACGGCTTCCTGAGGAAAAAAAGGAGAGGGTGCTCCAGGCTGCACTCATGGAATTTGCGGAAAGGGGCTACGCCAGCGCCAGCATCAACCGCATGGTGGAAAGGGCAGGAATTGCCAAGGGTTCCGTCTTTCAGTATTTCGGAGACAAGGAGGGTCTTTTTGCCGCAGTCTTTCTCCACAGCCTGGAACAGGTCAAGGAGACCCTGCGCACGGTACGCGATACCTCCTCCCATGCGGATATTTTTTCACGGCTCTCAGAAATCCTGTATGCTGGCCTTGCCTTTACCCGAAGACACCCCCTGACGTACCGGCTGTACACCCATCTGCTCATGGCACCGGATATTCCCCTGCGGGATCTCTTTCTGACCCGCCTGCGGCGTGAGGGGAAAAATTTTCTGGAAGAGCTGCTGGAAGCCGCCGTACTGCGGGGAGAAATCCGTCCGGATCTGCCCAGAGCCGAAGCCCTCTTCCTTCTGGAGGCCCTCATGGATCGCTTTTTGCTGGCCTCGGTTCTTCCCTACCTCGGAGAAGGCCATCTCCATCCGGAAAAACCCGAAACCCATATCCAGGCCTTTCTGGATCTCCTCAGAAGAGGCATGGCTCCCGGAAAGCCTTCTCCATGAAACCCGTTCTCGTACTCACCGCCGTTCCGGAAGAAGCGGCTCCGCTGGAAGCGATGCTGCAAGGCAAAACACGCCTTTCCGTCTCCGGAATCCCCCTCATCCGGGGCCTGATGGGCAAAAGGGAAATTCATATGCTCATTTCCGGCCCCGGCGTCCTGAACACAGCGGCAAGGCTGGCTGCGGTTCTCTCCGGTTTCAGGCCCGAATGGATTCTCCAGGTGGGCTGCGGCGGTATGTATCCCCAAAGCGGTCTCGTCATGGGGGGTATCGCCCTGGCCAGTCAGGAACGGGATCTCCATATCGGTCTGGAATCCCAGACCCTGCTCCCCCGTCCCCTGCCCTTTCCCCTTCTTGAACATCCGGAAACAGTACCCGGTCTGTACCCGGCAGATCCCCACCTCACCCGTATCGCTCTGTCACTATTTCAGGAAAAATTTTCCCGCCGCGTTCTCTGTGGGCCCTTTGTCACGGTGAGCACCATCACCGCAACGGAAACAACAGCCCGCGTCATTGAAGAGGAAACCGGTGGTCTTCTCGAAAACATGGAAGGGGCCGCCGCCTTTCACACCGCAGCACTTTACGATGTCCCCATCCTCGAAATCCGCAGTGTCAGCAATCCCGTGGGAAGCCGCAACCGGAAAGACTGGGATCTTGAGACCGCCTTTATCCGTGCCGCAGAAGGGGCAAAGATCCTGCTGGAGGAAATACGCTGACCTTCAGGTGAATATCCGTAAAAAGATTTTTCCTGTCCCCCACGCACCCGTAACAGGGGTCTGTCCCAAAGTCAGCGACACGGGAAATACCCGATTCTTACCATGTTCTGCTGAAAAACAGCAGGAAACCCCGGCATTCCTTCTGATCATCTGACTTGCCAACGCTTGCCTGATCCGATATAGCTACTCCATACTTTCATTGAAAATAATGAACTGTCCTGGGTTTCTCTCCCTGTACGACACTTTTTCAACCGTATATCGAAATGCTTACAGAACTGATCACTGCAACCTTAAGGAGGTATCTCCCATGATCCATCGTTTCCTGCTGTGCGGGCTGGCAATTCTTTTTGCCGCAGCCAGCCTTAGCGGATGTGCCAGCGGCGGCGGCGTTCCTCAGATGAAAAAATTGCATCAGCAGGCGGCCACTATGGCCAGGGAAGGTGAGCTGACCCCTGCCGATGCCCTGAAGCAGGCATCGGACAGCATTGAGGCAGGCCGCAGGGAAAAACTTTCCGATTTTGCCCCGAGCCACATGGAAGAAGCGGAAAAAGCCCTGGAAGAAGCCAAAAAACTCCATGCCTCGGGCGCCAAGGCAGAAAAAACCATCACCAAAGCCCTTCTCAGCGTACAGATGATCGAAGCGGGACGTCAGGCCAAAGAGGATGTGCACCGTACGCTGGGAGATCTTGTGGCGCAGAAAGAAATTCTGGACAGCCTGGAAACCAGCCTTTATTTTTCGCAGGAGCTGGATCCCCTGATGCGCAGGTATACAGAACTGATCCGCATGGTGGAACAGAAAAAGGGAGAGGATGCCTTCTCCAGAAAGGGTGCCCTGCTACTGGACATGCATCACCTGGAAATCCGAACGGTGACCTTCAAAGCCCTGAATTCTGCGGAAACCATTCTCAAGACCCTGCAGGAGAGACGCTTGCAGAACCATGCCCCCATCACCCATCGTTTTGCCCTGGCAGAAATTGAAAAAACCAAGAGAATCATTGAAACAGATCCGCGTGCCACAGAACGCATCGCCGAGGCCAGCCTCCAGTCTGAACAGGCGGCCAATCACACGCTCCATGTGGCCCAGGCAGCCTATGCCCTTGACAATCTCGGCAACAAAACCCGTGAAGAGGTAATCCTTGAATTTGAAAACTGGATCCATCGTATCGGTACGGCTCTGAAGGCTCCCGATGTCCGCTACATGGCTCTTTCTGACCAGGCGGCCCAGATCAGCAGCTTTGCCGCAGAAAAAACCCAGAGCTGCGAAACCAGAATCCAGAGACTGGAAGAGCTGTCGTCCGGCTCAAGTGCTGCCGAAAAAGACGCCGTAAAAACCATTGCAGATCTTGAGACGCAGATCCAGCAGCTTAAAGCCCGCGTTACCGAACAGGAAGCACTGAAAGAAGAGCTGACCACAACCAGGGCACAACTGGCGGCCACACGCGAATCCCTGGAAAGGCAGAATGTCACCTGCCAGGAGCTGCTGCATCGCCAGTCCCAGATTCTCCCGGCCCCCACCATGGCTCCGGTACCTGTCCCTCAGGCTCCGGTACTTCCACCCCCTGTTCCCCAGGCTCCGGCACCCTCACCTCCTGCTCCCAATACGGAAGCCTCTGCATCCCCCGACACAGCCTCCGGTGAGAAGCCCGCTGTTCAGGAACCCTGACCCAGCCTTTCCATGGCACGGGATTTTAAAAAGCTGTCACAGCCACAAAAAAAGTCTGCCATTCCCCGTACGGGGAGCGGCAGACTTTTTTTCATCCGGAAAACTCGGCTTGCTACCCTGCAGATCGTAACAAAGGAGACAGCCTCAGGCTGAATCTTTCCCCCTCGTTCCCGGAACTGAACCCATCGGGCAAGCTCTTTCCCGTTTTTTTCAGGGTTTTTCAGGAATACTCTGAAAAATTTCATCAGCTGCCACCAGAATATCCACGGGAGCATCATAGCCGATCTCCATGGCAGTCATCAGGTTGATGGCAATTTTGGGGGGATCTTCAAAGAGCATGGGCAAGGTTCCAGGGATTTCTCCTGACAGAATCCGTAAAAGCGTCACTGCGGTAAAATCCCCCACATAGGAAAATCCAACCTGGGCAATGCTCATCAAAAGCCCCATGCGAACCTCATCACTTCCGGACTGGGAGAAGGTGGGGATCTGATCCTCCAGGGCTCCCGCTACCAGGAGGGGCAGGGTTGTTTTATTGAGGGATTTCTGTGCGGTTACATAAAGAGCCCCCGCCTCCCGGCGCAAACGGGCATAGCAGCCCAGCAGCAGGGCCTCTTCTTCGCTCTGTTCCCTCCCATCGGGAATAGCACAGCTGATCACCTCAAATCCGCGTTCCTTTCCCACAGCAAAAACCGTATCCAGTGCGGCATAGCTCCGTCCCGCAAGGGTATCTTTAAACACAATGCCAAGCCGGCTGAAACCCACCGTATCATGAAAAATCCTCACCTGACGCTCATAGCGCCGGGGATCCATGCGTGCATGCAGCCAGGAAGGATCTCCGGGCCTGCCTTCCCGAAAAAGCCCGGCCCCCAGAGCATCGCTCACCGCCATGACAAGAACGGGCACCCCCGGATCTTCCCGGCTGAGATCCTGTCCGGCCCAGGTTCCCATGGCCAGTACCAGATCCGCCTTTCCCGCCCCAAGATCCTCATAAAGCCTCTGCCGAACCTGGGGACGACGCCCATTCTCCCACTCGCAGGAATAAAAATTCTCCTCAGGAAACAGCAGGCGGGATGCCCTGAGGGAAGCCGCCCAGTTCCAGAGTTCCCGACTGCTTTTAAGATCCGGATCCGGTGCTTCCGAAAGCCAGCCCCTCTGAAAGAGGGCCTGGAAAAGAGCCCTTAAAGAATCGCTGTATTCTCCATAGGGCCCCCCTTCAAGATAGGCCATACGCCAGGGCTTAAGGGCTGTGCCATTCTCCGGAGTCACAGCGTTCTGACCCGCCCCTGCCCAAGAAGCAAGGAGCAACAGCATCAGTCCCAGACAAAATCCTGACATGCGGATTTTCCAGCACCGGGTATGCATCTTTCGGGTACGCATCTTTCTCTCCTTTTTTATCCTGATACAGGATTGTTGATCCTTTTCATCCCTAAGCATTCAGCCATACTGGAAAACAGGACTCATCCCGATTGCCGCCGCAGCACCAGCAGGATCCCGTCGGACTCCCGAAGCCCCAGCCCTTCCGCCAGAGGATCCCGTTCCGGAAAAGACCAGGGATCCCGCTCAAAGACCATCCCCACCCCCCTTCGGACAAAACGTACCGTAAGATCCTGTACCACAGCCTCCACCCTCCGGGAATCCTCCTTTACATGCCCGCTGTAAATCCCGGTGAACAGTGAAAGTGCCTCCCCCAGAAGCCAGGGAGGCAGCACCCGGATCGTCCCGTCCCTTTCCCGATACGGCCAGATCTCGTAAACACCGCTCTTTTCCGCCTCCACAAGGCGTATCCAGGAATAAAGGGAAAGGGGCTGCATACAGGTGGTGAAAAGGTAGTCCGGCTCAAAGGCAAGCATCCAGCGGGCCATGGCCTGCCCCAGCCCGCGAATCTGGATTTCCGGCAGAATGGCCCGGATATGGACATAGGCCGCACATTTCTCCCCTGCTCCAAAACGGACGGCTCCCACATCCAGGCAGGCCGTACCCACCAGACGGCTTTCCCTGTCCCGGATAAAAAGTCCATGCCGTGTTCTTGGCGCAGGATCAAAAAAATAATGGCGTACCACATAGCGCCAGTCTTTTTCCGAAAGAAAAATTCTGGGAAAAAGTGCACTCAGCTCCTCTTTCAGAATCTCCTGATCCTCTCCGGGCCAGGCAAGGATCTCCTGAGTGGAAAAGCTCTCCACCCTGAAAGGAAAATGTTCAAATCCTGCAACAGCACTGTGTGTCATCCCTTTTCTCCCGAAACATGGCGGGGCGGTGCCGTAAGAATCCCAAAAAGAAGGGTCAGGATCAGATAGCTTACGCCCACAATGAAAATGGCCTCCTTCACCTCACCGGCCACAAGAAGGATACTGAAAATCAGCGGGCCTGCCATCTGTCCAAGACGGGCGATAAAAAAAATGGTTCCCATGGCCCGCCCTTCTCCCACCCGCTGACTCACGGGAAGGTTGATGGCGTAGGCATTGCGGGCCGCATTGAAACAGGCGGCAAAACCCAGAAGCAGAATCCCTGTCCCCACAGCGACCATGCCCTCCCACAGATAAAAAATGCCAAAGGCAGCACTGCCGAGAAGACCGGAAAGGGCAATGGGAAGCCGGGGCAGACGGCTGCCCAGACGCCGGGTGATCCAGGGGGCAAGCCAGATCATGCACACCCCATAGAGCATGAAAAAACGACCAATGGTGGACTGACTGGCCCCCATGGCATGGAGATAGACAGGGCTGAAATAGTTCATGAAGCCCACAAGGGCAACGGCTGCGGGCAGACTGCTGCAAAAAATGACGGCAAGAATCTGTCTGTCCGTGAAAAAGGCCAGCATGCTTTCACCGGAACGCTTTTCCTCTCTGGGGGATGAGGTTCCGAAATAGGCTTTCAGGTAAAAGAAAGAGACCGCAAAACTGGCAAGCAGAGCCAGACCTCCGAGAAAGAAAACCGGGGGGTACCCTGTCCTGTCCGCCAGCAGGGCTCCGGCTGCACTGCCGCAGATGCTGCCCGCAATACAGCCCGCATAGAACCTGGACAGACCAATCCCCCTTTTTTCCCGTGAGCTGACCGCGACGACAAAATTCTGGCCAGCCATGTAGGAGAGGCCATATCCGTAGCCCACAACCCCCATCCCCAGAAGGTACAGGAGGGGATGCCAGGCCAGAGCCGCGATAAAAAAACCACAGGCAGAAAGTGCAAGACCGGAAAGAAAGGGCCACTGCCAGCCGCCCCGGTCACTCCACAGGCCTGCTCCGAGAAAGGCCAGGGCCGTGCACATCATCTGGATGGTGATGGGAAGCCCCAGCACCATCTCCCGAGGCAGTCCCGCAATGGGCTGGTAAATGGATGCCATGTGCAGGGGCAAAAAGGAAATGGCGATGTCCGTTCCGAAAAAAAAGAAAAAAGCCATGACCCGCATCCGTGAAACGGCCAGATCGGAAGTGTCTGCAAGGGGAACCGATGCGCGTCTGCGCTGGCTGCGCCCCAGAAAAACCAAAAGCTCAGATCCGAGAAACAGGGAAATCAGGGCTACGGTTCCCGCGTCCCAGTACAGGGCCTGGGCCTGTTTACGGATGTGGGACTGGGAAAGCCGGGAACGGATATAGCCCTGAACCGTCTCTCCTGCATAAAGGGGGAGGCTGAACACATCCGCATCCTTTTCATCCCAGGGGATGGGCGGATTTTCCGGAGAAAAGACTCCGGCGGAGCTGTGAAGGGTGCGGAAGGACGCATCCGTGATACGGATTTCCGCCACTTCGGGAAGCCGGGAAAGGCTGCGGGCAAGCAGCACATCCACCTTATAGAGACGCTCCAGGGACAGTCCCAGACGTAAAAGGTGGGCCACATCCCTTTGCAGCAGTCCGTTCAGCACCAGAACCCTTTCTCCGTAAAGAAAGGTCAGATCCTCCCCATAAGCCCGAACCCGTTCCGCAATGAAACCGGCCTGGGAAAGGCAGATCACCACAAGAAGCAGACGGTGAAGCGGAACACGCCGGCGGTAGAAACCAAGGGCCATGAGTACCATCCCCCCCGCCAGAAAGAGACCACCGGAGACAAGGCTCTCCAGCAGCATCCGTTTCCAGGCTTCCCGCACCGGCCCATGATCGATGGTGAAAAGGACGGTACCCACACGCAGCCCATCAATGTCCTCAATGGCCCGGAAAACCAGATGCACGTTCCCATGACGCAGGCTTTTCTGCTCCTCCCCCTGAATAAAGGCCAGAACCTCTTTATCCGGAATCTGCGTCTGAAACTTCGGATCACTGCTGTAGCGGACGGCTCCCTGCGTCAGCAGAATATCCATGCGGTTCTTCCCCCCTTCCGGCATCCCCTGCATGGCTTCTGCGAGCAGATCTTCCATACCGTAAAAACTGGAAAGGGATTTTCCAAAACGAAGGGACTGTTCAATACGGCGCTCCAGCTCCCCAGCCTGCACCGCATAGCGGCCAAGAAGGGATTCCGTATACCGTTTTTCCAGAGTCAGAAGGATCAGGGCTGTTGTGAAGCTGAGACTGATCAGCAGAATCAGCGTGCAGGCAGCAAAGAGATGTCCTTCTCCGGAAAAAAACCGTCTAGACCATTGCCTGGGCAAACGTCCCCCCTTCTTCTGGCTGAAAGCCTGTCCAGACACCTTCCCAGAGAATCTCCGGATCTCCGTAAAGATACCATTCCCGTTTTCCGGGAATGACCGTATAGCCCACACTTCCCATATAGCGGCTTGCCATTTCCGGCACCACACGGATCGCGTCTCCCTTACCCATCACGGCAGCACAGGCCAGGGCTCCGGTACCGCAGGCCAGGGTTTCCCGCAGAATCCCCCGCTCAAAGGAACGGACATACACCACCTCCCCGGTTTCAGAGGCCCTCCCCACCATGAGGTTGGTACCCTGGGGAAAAAGCTCCGGATACTGGGAAAGCACCTGGCCTCCCATGCGGTTCAGCAGAAAATTTCCGGTATCCTTCCGCATTTCCATCCTGACGTTCAGCTCCGGAAAGAGGCTCCTGGCCCAGTCCTTTGGCTGAATATCCCCTGCGCGCACCACCAGATGGGGTTCTCCTGTGAAAATCGGATAAGCTGTAAACCGGCATTCCGGCTCATCCCCTTCCATCAGAAAATTTTTCCTTCTGGATTCCAGATGAAAGGAAAGGGGCCCGAGAGGATTGGTAAACTCCGGATAGCGATCCGGACAGAAAAGAAAATCCGGGATCCTTTCGGGTATGGGAACACGAATCCAGCGTCTGCCCCCGGTTTCACCGGAAACAACGCCAACGGGTTTTCCCGTGGGAAGCTGGGTCTGAAAAAGTGCGGTCTTCACACCATAACGATCCGCAAGATAACGTCCGGCACAGAGCAGCCCGTTACCGCAGCTTAAGGACTCCGATCCATCAGGTTCCAGAAGCCGAAAGGAAACCCCGGCTGAATCCGACGGATGGCTTCCGCCAAGACGGATCAGCCCATTCCCCCCGATGCCCCGATACGGATCCGTCAATTTCCTGGCAAGATCTGCGGCAAGGATATCGGGCATGGGCTCCCGGCCCAGCTCATCCACAAAGATAAAATGGTTGCCGCAGACGTGCATTTTGATAAAGGGAAGGCGCATGACAGATCTCCCTGAAAAAGCGTTCAGCTCCCAGGCCGTGGGAAAAAGAACCGTTTACACTATCGATACAAATGATCAGAGGCAGTATATAAACAAAAACAGACAAAATGTCTTCCCAATTTGAGGCCCAGCCTGAGACCCCATCTGAGATCATAGGGAGGATTCCTAAAAAACCTGAATCAGAGCACTTTTTTATCTTTACGTAAAAAAAAAGCTGGGGCATGATTGGCAGCTCTTATATCCAACAGGCTGTTCTTCAAGATCACTTTTATCATGCAAACCCATCTGAAGGGTATCAGGAAAAAACATGAAACAAGTCCGATTCTGGATGGCAGGACTCCTGACCTTTTTGTTCTTCTGCCTGCCCCTCCCCCTTTGGTCCCAGGATGCTTTCCCTGCACCGGAATCCGAATTTCCCTCCACCCTGGAACTCAGCCTCACCGAAGCCATTCACCTGGCCCTGAGACGAAACCGGACGATTGAAAGTGCCTATCTTTCCAGAATTCTTGAAAAATTCCAGATGGGTCAGGAAATGACCCGCTTTTTCCCCAACCTGGACATCAGCCCCCAGGCCAGCGCGAAAACCGCAGGTACCGCCACGGACTATGCCGCAGACGGGCCGGATACCACCCGTTCCCAGACAGAAAATGCAGGCCTTTCCCTCGTCAGTTCCCTCAGTCAGAAAATCCCCACGGGTGGGGAAATCCTTTTTGCCTGGGAAAATGGCTTTGAAAGCCGTCACCACAGCACAGACGGCAGCTCCGGCGAAGCACAGACCGGACTTTCCCAGTGGTCTCTTGGATTTCGTCAGCCCCTCCTGAAAGATGGGGGACTTGACTACAACACCGCTCCCCTGCGGCGGGCGGCCATGCAGGAAGAAAACAACATCCGCTCCCTGCGGGATACCCTGATTGGTACCGTATCCGGTGTCATCCAGGATTACCGGAGCCTTCTTTCCCTCTTTCAGGATATGGAGGTGCAGGAAGCCGCCCTGCAAAAGGCAAAAGAACAGATGGAGATCACCCGTACCATGATCAAAACGGGACGTCGCGCACCCAATGAAATGCTCCAGGCCGAAGCCAACCTGACGCGTCAGGAACTGGCCTTTGAAGAAGCCAGGGCCCAGATGGATGACGCCCAGCTTTCCCTCCTGCGCCGTCTGGAAATCAGTGGTGACACCACCCTCGTTCCCACAGAAAAAATTCTCTACAAACCCATCGAACCGGTTTTCGAAGACTGTCTGGCCCTGGCCCTGGAACGGGACAGTGCCTATCTCAGTGCCATCACCGCCCTCGAAATGGCAAAAATGGGACTTTCCGATGCCGAAAACCAGCGTCTCTGGAATCTGGATCTGGAAGGGGGGTACAAGGACGGATGGCAGCACCGTGATCCGGATGCCTCCTTCCGTCAGGAAGACTGGTGGCTGGGTCTCAGCCTGAAAATCCCCCTGCCCCTCTATGGCGACGGCAGGTACAGCCGGGAAACCCCCCTCCTTTCCGCCCGCATCCAGCTCCGAAGGGCCCAAATGCAGCTGCTCACGGCAAAGGAAACGCTGGAAAACACCATCCGGAATGCGGTGCGCCAGGTGGCCTCCAGCCTCAGACGGGTGGAGCTTGCCACAAAAACCCGGCAGTTTTCCGAAGAAAACTTCCTTGTCAGCGAACTACAGTTCAAGCTGGGAAGGATTTCCAACGCAGACTTCATCCGGGAACAGGACAAGCTCCGGGATGACCGACTGGCCGAAATCCGGGCCATCATGACCTACCAGAACAGCCTCACCCGTCTCGACTCCCTGCTGGCCACCACCCTGGATACCTGGAGCATCGCCTTTATTACGGAACGGGCCGACCTTGAAGCTGAATACCTCGGCGGAAAAACATGGATGCTGCACCGCTGACCCAAGGACAGACAATGACGACAAAGCCTGATATGCAAAAAGATTTTCACGAAAGTGTTCTCCACAACATGCGGGACGGGGTCATGGCCCTCAACTTCGAGGGCCGCATCACCCTTTTCAACCCCGCTGCTGCCACCATCCTCGGACTGGATGCCTCAGATGTGCGGGAGCATACCTTTGCCGAGGTTTTTCTTGCCGCAGAAGTGGAGAACGACGTCTTCAACCAGAAAATTCTGGATGCGGTCACCCGTAAAAAAGTGGGGCAGAGGGAAACGGTGGCCTTCATCCGGCCCGATGGCAAAGAGATGACCTTAAGCCTTTCCTCTTCCTGGCTGCACCGGGAAAATGAAAAGGAAGCCCAGGGAGTGGTGGTGGTTTTTTCTGACATCACGGAACTGACGGCCCTTCAGGAACAGGAAAAGGAAAATACCCGAAGACTGGCCAGGGCCTACGAAGAGGTGGAGGCCAGCAACCTTAAGCTGACGGGGCTTCTTAAAAAGGTACAGATGGTCAGGGGAGTGGCCACAGCGGCCATCATCCTCTTTTTTGTGGGGCTTGGTTTTATCCATTTTCAGGGTTTTGCCGGACTGCGTTCCCCTTCGGAAACACCCGCTCTCCCCCGCAGCACACCGAACGGGGAAGCCCCTGTTTACATCGCCACCGCCCAACCCGTCTCCTCCTCCATCTCCCTGTCAGGACGGCTGCAACCCATTGAAGAAATCATGATTTCCGCACCCTTTGACGCCAGAATTCTGGAGCGCCACTTTGTCTTCGGTCAGGTGGTCAGGGAAGGGGATCTGCTCCTGCTCCTTGATACGGCGGAAATGGAAATGAAGCTCCGGGAAGCAAGGAGCAGCCACATCAAGGCCTTGCAGAGCTATGAGGCCCTGTCCACCTGGTCAGAAAGCACGGAAATGGCCAGGGCCAGACGCAGCCTGCAACGGGCAGAAGGCAATCTCGATACCCATATCCGCCAGCTTCAGGAGGCCGAGCTCCTCTTTGAAAAGGGCATCATCCCCGCCCAGGAACTGGATCGGGCCAGGCAGCAGGTGGAAACGAGCCGCATGGATCTCACTTCCAGCAGGGAGGAAATGGCTTCCACCCTCAAAAAAGCCAGCCCTGAAAACCTCAGCATTGCAAAAATGGAGCTGGACAATGCCGAAACCCGCCTTCAGGAAGTCGAGCGGCTGATCCAGAAGGCCGAGGTACGCGCCCCCGTCTCCGGTGTGGTCATCCAGCCCGTTGGGGAGGACAGCAAGAAGGTTTCCCTGGATCAGGGAGCACGGGTGCAGGCCGGTATTGCCCTCCTGGCTCTGGGCAACCTTGAGGGGCTGCGGGTGTTGTCCCGTGTGGATGAGGTGGACATCGGAAGACTCAGGATCCGGCAGAAAGTCAGGGCAAAGGGAGACGCCTTTCCCGGCATCCTCCTTGAGGGCATCCTGGATCATATTTCCGCCCAGGCCACCACGGGAAGCGGCCGGGATGCACCGGGCTTTGATGTACAGGTGAAAATCCCGGAACTGAGTGAGGAGGCCATCCGCAGCATCCGGGTGGGCATGAGCGCGGATCTTGAAATCCTTGTGTATGACAATCCCGAAGCCCTGCTTGTTCCTCTCCACCTGGTACGCCCCGTGGGCAGTCATTCCCTGGTGCGGGTGCTGAACAGCAGTGGACAGCCCGAAGAACGGAAAGTGACAACGGGCATCACCACCCTGGGTTCCGTTGAAATTCTCTCCGGCCTCACCGCCGGAGAGCGTCTGCTGGAGTGGGCACCATGAGCCTCTTTGTGCTGGAAGACATCAAAAAATCCTTTGCCCTGGGGCCTGTGCAGGTCAAGGTGCTCCGGGGAGTCACCCTCAGGGTCAATGCGGGGGAAATGCTGGCCATCATGGGGTCTTCAGGCTGCGGTAAATCCACCCTCATGAACATTATTGGTTTTCTCGATCAGCCGGACTCAGGCCGCTACCTTCTGGAAGGTCTGGCAACGGCCAGCCTCACAGACCGGGAACTTTCCGCCATCCGCAATCAGAAAATCGGCTTTGTGTTTCAGCAGTTCAACCTTCTTGGCAAACTCACGGCCTTAGAAAACGTCTGCCTTCCCCTGGTGTACCGGGGAATCCCCGAAAAGCAGCAGAAACCCATGGCCATGGAAATGCTGGAAAAGGTGGGCATGGGAGAACGGGCCGGGCACAAGCCCATGGAACTTTCCGGCGGACAGCAGCAGCGGGTGGCCATTGCCAGAGCCCTTGTGGGAAACCCCTCCATCCTGCTGGCCGACGAACCCACCGGTGCGCTGGACACCCGTGTAGGGCAGGAAATCATGGATCTTTTTCTCGAACTCAACGCCACCCGGCAGATCACCACCCTGCTCATCACCCATGATCCCCACATCGCGGCCCAGTGCCCCAGAACCGTACGCATGAAAGACGGCCTGATTGCAGGCGGTGAGGAAAGCCCATGATTTTAAAATCCAACCTCAAGGAAGCGGCAAGATCCCTTGCCGCCGCCAGACAACGCTCCATTCTCGCCCTGCTTGGAATCGTCATCGGCATTGCCTCGGTCATTTCCCTGGTCTCCATCGGTGCCCTGGCCCAGCGGGAGGCCCTGCGCCAGTTCAGGGAAATGGGAACGGACATCCTGTCTGTCCAGAAAGACGGGGGACGGGATGGCAAAACGGCCCGGGCCTTCCAGTTACAGGACATCCTGGCTCTGCCTGCGGAGCTGGACTCCGTTGCTGTGGTGGCCCCCTATGTTTCCGCTTATGGCGAGCTGCGGAGGGAGGGCAAACGGATTCCCGTTCCCGTGCTGGGCGTCACCCAGTCTTTCATCGACCTGAACAAACTCACCGTTGCCGAAGGCCGCTTCATCTCGGATCTGGACGGACTGACCCCCCACGCCTGCCTCGGGGGCAACCTCAGCGACAAGCTGATATCCCAGGGCGTGGATACCCATCCCGGTCAGGATCTGTACTTTGACAACCGCAAGGTAACCCTGGTGGGCAGCCTCAAAACTGTGCCCATGGGTGGTATGCGGCCCTATGAAAGCAATGAGGGGATGCTGCTGCCCATCAAGACAGTGCTGCGCATGTCCAGCCAGAATGAGATCCATGTCTTCATGGCCCGTCTTGCTCCCGGGATTCCCGTATCCCAGGCTATAGCAGACATTCAGGCCTATTTTTCGGCACCACCACGGGACCTCCAGATCCGCATCACCAGCCCGGAACAGATCATTGAACAGATGGAGCGCCAGTCCCGCATGTTTACCCTCCTCCTGGGGGCCATTGGCAGCATTTCCCTCATCGTGGGCGGTGTCGGCGTCATGAATGTCATGCTGGTCTCCGTTACGGAAAGGAAACGGGAAATCGGTATCCGTCGTGCCCTTGGTGCACAGAAAACCGATATCCAGTGGCAGTTTCTCATTGAATCCATTCTGCTTTCCCTTCTGGGCGGGATCTTCGGTATCCTCATCGGTGTGGGGGCCTCCTACGGTATCGCCCGCATATCCGACTGGCAGTTTGAAATCATTGAAGGTGCCCTGTTTCTCGGTGTGGGCGTGTCCGCAGCCGTGGGGGTTTTCTTCGGATATTACCCGGCCCGGCAGGCGGCAGCCCTGAATCCCATTCAGGCCCTGCGTACGGACTGATGCCCATCCTGTTGTGATCCGGGAAACACCCGGCTGAAATTTTAATCCCTGTGCCCAAAAATCCCCAGATTTTTTAAGGCTCGTGAAAGACCGCCATGACAGAGTCCTCTCTTTTTACACCCGATGTTGAACGTCTCCTCAAACTGATGGAGCAGATCTGCCATGATCTGGCCTGGAACCGCCATGACCGGGTCGAAACCCTCTTTGACATGACCCGCAGCATGGCCTATCCCGAACCCATTGTAAGTCTTGCGGAATCCTTCGGCATGATGCTGGTCAAAATCGAAGCACGGGAATTTCAGATGGAGGAAATGCTGAAAAACCTGAAAGAGACCGGTAAAGCCTTGGAAATTTCCCGCAGGCAGCTTCTGAAGGAAAATGAAGGCCTTAAAAAGGGCCTCATGGAACGTTTTTCTCCCAAACGCATTGTGGGCCAGAGCCAGGCCATGCGCCATATTCTGGAACAGACGGAACGTATCGCAGACACCTCCGTCAATGTGCTCATCACAGGGGAAACGGGAACGGGAAAAGAACTCATCGCCAAGGCCCTGCATTACAACTCCATCCGCAAGACCGGGCCTTTTATCGCCATCAACTGCTCGGCCATTCCGGAAAGCCTTTTCGAAAGTGAACTTTTCGGCATTGAAAAGGGGATTGCCACGGGAGTCTCCATGCGAAAGGGCCTTGTGGAACAGGCTGGCGGCGGCACCCTCTTTCTCGATGAAATCGGTGATATGCCCCTGAACATTCAGGCCAAAATTCTCCGGGTACTGGAGGAACGGGAAGTCACACGGGTGGGCGGCTCTGCTGTCATTCCTGTGGATCTGCGGGTGGTGGCCGCCACGCACCGGAACCTCAAGGCCGAAGCAAAGGCCGGACGCTTCCGGGAAGACCTTTTCTTCCGCCTGAATGTCATCTCCCTCAGCCTGCCCCCCCTGCGGGAGCGAACCGGTGACATTCCCCTGCTGCTTCAGCGGTTTCTCGATCTGCACTGCCGTCAGATGAACCGGCCCCTCCTCAAGGTAAGCAAGGACACCATGGACTGCCTGCTGACCTACCCCTGGCCCGGCAATGTGCGGGAACTGGAAAACGAGGTGGAGCGGGTGGTGGCCCTCTCCTACTCGGAAACCATCCGGGTGGAAGACCTGTCTTCCCATATCCGCCAGGAAAAAACCGTTTCAGAAATTTCGGCACCTTCGGAAAATACAAAGCAAAAAACCATGTCCCCCTTATCCGGCCCGGAAAATAAAAAGTGCCCCGAGGAACCGCTCTTCAGCCTTGAAGAAAACGAAAAGGTACTGATTGAGAAGGTACTTGAAGCTGCTGGCGGTAACCGCAGTCAGGCGGCCCGGATGCTGGGAATCAGCCGGGAGGGGCTGAGAAAAAAAATGAAAAAATTTTTCGAGGGCGACTGAAAAGAAATGCCGGGGCAGGCCCTGGCACTGCCTCAGCTATCGTTCCCATGCTCCAGCGTGGGAACACTGGGGGGAGCTGCATTGACAAAATCTGCGACTGCATAGCTGAGGTAAGGTGGTAATCAAAAAATAAAAACCCCCTTTCCCCAAAGCCTTCCTTGACAAGCTCTTCCTACCCGCATAGATTTTCTGGCTTCATATGCTGACCCCCAAGGAGGAGATTCCCTTGCAATCCAAGATCCTGATTCTACGTTTTCCCGCCGAAGCCAGCCAGAAGCCTCTGGTGTGCAACCTGGCCCGCAATTTTTCCCTGACCTTCAATATTCTCCATGCCCAGATCCTTCCCCGAAAAGAGGGAATGATGGTGCTGGAACTTTCCGGCCCCAGAGAAAACTTCCGCCAGGGACTGGCCTACCTTGAGAGTGAAGGCATTGATGTCCAGAATGCCGGACAGGAAATCACCCGGGATGAGTCCCGCTGCACCCACTGCGGAGCCTGCACCGCCGTCTGTCCCACGGGTGCCCTTTACGTCCACAGACCGGATATGGCGGTCATCTTTGACCAGGAAAAATGCAGTATCTGTGAGCTTTGCATCCCCACATGCCCTACCCGGGCCATGTGCATCAAAGCCACCAAGACCGACAAGTTCTTTGAATGAGCCGCATCCTTGTAGCCGTCAGCGGCGGGATCGATTCTCTGATGGCGGCCCGTCTTCTGATGGAAGCAGGTCATGATATCCATGCCCTGCATTTTCTCACGGGATACCAGAGTTCCACAGTCCGGGAAGAGATGACCCTGCTGGGCCAGAGGCTGGGGCTTCCTGTCCATCTTCTGGATCTGTCCGATCTGTTTCACAAAAAGGTGATTCAAAATTTTGTGGGAGCCTACCGGGCCGGACGCACCCCCAATCCCTGTCTGGTCTGCAATGCCCTCATCAAGTTTGGTGCCCTGCTGGATGCGGCTGCGGATTTCGGATGCAGCCATGTGGCCACGGGCCATTATGCCCGGATTCTTCCCGTAGAGGATGGCCTTCCCGGTCTTTTCCGGGGAAAGGATGGGGGGAAGGATCAGTCCTATTTCCTTTCACGGGTTCCCAGGGAACGGCTGGATCGCATCCTCTTTCCCTTAGGCGAGTGGACCAAGGCCGCACTGCGGGAAAAGGCGGAGGCTGAAGGGCTGAAGGCCCTGTCCAGTAAGGAAAGTCAGGATATCTGTTTTCTTCCGGATGGAAGGTATGCCGATTTTCTGGAGTCTTCCGGCAGCATACGGCCCGTACCCGGTGCCATTGTCACCCTGGAGGGCAAAACCATCGGTCAGCATCAGGGGCTGCACCGCTACACCATCGGCCAGCGCCGGGGGCTGGGCTGTCCCGGCCCTGCGCCCTACCATGTTGTGGCCCTGGATATGGCGAAAAACCGCCTTGTGGTGGGGTTCCGGGAAGACCTCATGGCCGCCTCCTGTCAGGTGGAGCAGATCAACTGGCTCATCCCCCTTCCCCAGGCTCCCCTCTCCCTCACCGTTAAAATCCGCTATCGCCACCAGGATGTTCCGGCAACGCTGATCCCCGGAGGCCAGAACACGGCCCGTGTATGCTTTGCCAGTCCCCAGGCTGCCGTCACCCCCGGACAGGGAGCCGTTTTCTACCATGGGGACCGGGTACTGGGCGGCGGCATCATCCAGGGAACCTGAACCGCCGCAGACAGCAACACGGCCTTACAAGGAAAGCACATCCATGTCTTTTTTTTTCATCACCACCCTGGGTTGCAAGGTCAACCAGCAGGAATCCGATGCCATTGCCGCCTGCCTTGAAAGCGCAGGCTGGCAACGAACCCTGAAAATCCGGGAAGCCGATGTCCTCATCCTCAACACCTGCACGGTGACGGGAAAAGCGGCCCAGCATTCCAAACAGCAGATCCGTCACCTGGTACAGCACAATCCGGAAGCTCTGCTTCTGGTCACAGGCTGCTGCGCCCAGACCGAAGGCCCTGAAATTGCGGCCATGGAAGGGGTGGATCATGTGGTCTCCCATACGGACAAGCACAGCATTCCGGATCTGCTGGCCCGGCTGGCCCAGGGGGACACCCTGCCCTACCCCGCCTGCCACGGGGAAAGCGCCTGCCAGGAGACCCGCTTTCAGGACATCCCCGCACCTGCCCGGGATATGGGCCGCACACGGGCCTTTCTCAAGATTCAGGACGGCTGCAACGCCTTCTGCACCTACTGTATTGTCCCCCATGCACGGGGACGCAGCCGCAGCCTGGAACCGGAAAGGGTGCTTCAGAAAGTCCGGGATCTGGCCAGTGCGGCATACAGGGAGGTGGTGCTGACGGGTATCCATGTGGGAATGTACGGCGCAGATCTCCTCCCGCCCCTGCATCTGGAAGACCTCCTCCGCCTGCTCCTGACAGATCCTGGCTGTCCCCGTCTGCGCCTCGGTTCTCTGGAACCCGTGGAAGTCACAGACAGCCTCATCCATCTGGCGGCCTCCGATCCGCACATTGCCCCCCATTTCCATATCCCCCTGCAAAATGGCTCCGACACCCTTCTCAGGGCCATGGGCCGCCCCTATGACAGTGCCTTCTATGCCGAACGCATCCGCACCGTACGCAAGGCCCTGCCCGAGGCAGCCATCGGAGCGGATATTCTCGTCGGTTTTCCCGGTGAGACGGACACCCTTTTTGAAGAAACCGCAGCACTTGTGGAAGGCCTGCCCCTCACCTACTTCCATGTCTTTCCCTACTCCCCCAGGCCCGGTACGCCCGCAGCCAGCTATCCGAACCCCGTTTCCCCTGAAACGGCCAGACAACGCTGTGCCCTGCTTCGGGAGATGGGGGAAAAAAAGCGTCTGCTTTTTGCGCAAAGCCTTGAAGGTTCGGTGCAGGAGGTGCTTTTTGAACGGCACAGGGACAAAAAAACGGGCAGGCTCAAAGGTCTTACGGGTAACTACCAGACCCTGCTTGCGGACGGCCCGGACAGCCTTCTCCGTCAGAAGGTTCAGGTGAAGGTCAGGGCGGTGGGAAGGGATGGACGGCTGGAGGGAGACCCCGGCTTCTGACTTTGAGAAGCCGCAGCAGAAGCAGAAAGGCCGCAAGGGTAAGGCCCGTGATGAGGCTGATCCAGAATCCCGCCGCTCCCATGCGGGGAAAACACATATCCGTCATGCCCAGAACATAGCCCAGGGGCATGGCGATGCCCCAGTAGGCCACAGAGGTGAGCCGCATGGGAACCGCCGTATCCCTGAAACCCCGAAGCGCCCCCAGGGAAGTGGTCATCACCGCATCGGAAAGCTGGTACAGGGCTCCAAACACCAGCAGTCCTGCGGCCATGGCCTGCACATCACTGTCCGGAGAATAGAGCCGTACAATCCCATGGCGAAACAGCAGGGTTCCCGTAAGGGTGAGGAAGGCAATGAGAAGGGATAAGAGCATACTGGCCCAGACCGTTTCCATGGCCCGGTTCAGGGCCTTCGCCCCCACGGCCTGACCCGTGCGTACCGTGACGGCTGTGGAAAGGCTTAAAGGAATGCTGTACACCAGAGCCGAGAAGTTCATGGCCACCTGATGGCCTGCCACGGTCACGGCACCCAGAGAACTGATGAACAGGGTGATGCAGCCGAAAATACTGGCTTCCATGAAAAGGGTCAGTCCAATGGGCCCGCCCAGCCCGAGCAGCTCCGCAAAACCTTTTTTCCGGAATACGGGAAACCGTAACCATCGCAAACTGCGATACCGCTTCGCCCCTGCCAGATACATCCCCATGCCCAGAAACATCAGCCAGAAGGAAAGGGCCGTGGCCCAGCCGCAGCCTGCGCCGCCCATGGCGGGAATGCCTGCCCCGCCGTAAATAAAGAGAAAATTAAAGCCCACGTTGCAGCCAAGTCCCATAAGGGAAATCTGCATCTGGGTTCGGGTATCCCCCATGGCCTCGGAAAAACTTTTCAGCACGATATAGCCCGCCATGGCGGGGAGTCCCAGACCAAACCCCTCCAGATAAAGCAGGGTCATACGGATCACCTCCTGGGGGCCTCCCATCCACTGAAGCAGAGGCTCCATGCCCTGAAGAAGACATCCCAGCACCACACCTGCCACCAGGGCAATGAAAAGACCGTGGTGTACCACATCCGCGATGGCCTCCCGCCGGCCTGCGCCCACAAGCTGGGCCACCACAGGACAGACCGCAAGGAGCAGACCGTTCATCCCGAAAAAAAGGGGCGTCCAGATACCGGCTCCCATGGCCACGCCTGCGAGATCCACAGCCCCCACACGACCGGACATGAGGGTATCCGCAAAGCCCGCAGCGGTGAAGGCCAGCTGACCGATCCAGACCGGCAGGGCCAGGGCCAGCACCGCCCGCACCTCTTTTCTGAACACGGAAATTTTAGGGTACAAAGCAGGCCGGTTCATCCATTCTGGCCCTGTCCGGGCCGGTCTTCCTCCGCCCTGTAGGAACTGCGTACAAAGGGGCCGCTGGCCACGGCGGTAAAGCCCATGGCAAGGGCTTTTTCCTTCCAGGCATCAAATTCACCGGGCGTTACAAAACGCTCCACAGCCAGATGGGCCGCAGAAGGCTGAAGATACTGTCCCAGGGTAAGCCGTGTGCATCCGGCTGTCCGGAGATCTTCCAGGGTTTCCAGAATTTCGTCCTCTTCTTCCCCAAGCCCCAGCATAAGGCCGGACTTGGCGGGAATCCCGGAAGGATGGGAGGCCACCCGTTCAAGCAGTTCCAGCGAACGGGTATAACGGGCCTGGGGCCGCACGGCGGGATACAGGCGGCTTACGGTTTCCATATTGTGGTTCAGCACATCCGGCCCTGCCTCCAGTACCCTGTTCAGGGCCTGCGCACAGCCCTGAAAATCCGGAATCAGCACCTCAATCCCCACTTCCGGCAGTTTTTCGCGAAGAACCCGGATCGTTTTGTAAAAATGTCCGGCACCGCCATCGGAGAGATCGTCCCGCGTGACCGAGGTGAGCACCACATAGGAAAGCCCCAGCCGGGAGACGGCTTCCGCCACCCGCTGCGGTTCATTTTCATCGGGCGGCAGCAGCCTGCCCGTCTCAATGTTGCAGAACCGGCAGTTCCGGGTACAGATGTCACCCAAGAGCAGAAAGGTCGCCGTCCTCCTGCCAAAACATTCAAACTGATTGGGGCAGTGGGCTGCCTCACACACCGTATGCAGGGCCGCTTCCCGCAAAAGATGCTGAACGTGGCCATATACAGGCCCCTTTGGCAGGCTTCTGCGCAGCCATGGGGGCTTTCTCAGGGAAATCCCCATCTTTTTTTTTCTGCTCTCTCTCTCATGGACAGACATTCCGGGTGGAAAACTTTTTCCCATAAATTCTTCGTTCATGCAATTCCTCGGGATTTTTCGAATGAAAAGCAGTTTTTTGCCAAAAGGGCTTTCCATGGCACGAATCAGGGCTTTACACCTGAAAGCCTGCCCCTACAAGCCCTTTTAAAATCTCACACGGCAGGCTATGATGGCTCGCCATACGCCCAGTCTTAAGGGACTGTACAACAAAAAGCTCTCCATTTCCCCCTACGGAACCTTATGAAAAAACATGACCGTCCTGACCTCCAGCGCATGCTTCAGCGTTTTCAAGACACGCCGCCCTCTCCCATTGACATTTTAAGGACGGTCACGGACTGGCTGCGTCCTGATCCGGAAGAAGAGACAGAGGCCGTGATCCACCGTATGGATCTTCTGGAAAATGCCCTGACGGATATGCCAGAGGCGGATAGGATTCTGGCAGAAACCCTGAAAGACTGGCTCGGAAGAGCCAACTATTTTCTGGCCTTTGCCGTGCTGGGACTTTTTTCCCGTCAGGGGTTCCTGAAGGAACTGGGCAACCGGATGTATGAACACATCAACCCGGCACCTCTGAATCCGGAAAGCCTTTCCGACGCCCTCACCCTGATTTTTCACCATAAGGACGATCCCCGGTGGGTGGTGGCCCTGCCTGCGGCAAGCTGGCTGCGCCTGTTCCGGATGCTCTGGAATGTCCATCCTGGCGATGCCCTGAAACTTCTGGGAAAAACCATAGAAGAACTGCTCTATGCCCTGGAAATGCTTTCCATATGGGTGGCAGGTGAAGAGCTGGAACCGGATCTCGTGCGTCTGGATCCCAGAATTGTGGACAAGAACTCCGCCTTTGTGGCACTGCAACGGGAAATTTCAGCCTACTGCCGCAGCTATGAGGCCTGGATTCTTGGGAAACAACCGGACTTTGAGGATGATGCCCATGCACGGGTGCTCCTGGATCAGTGCATGAAGGCCGTGAGCTTTTTCAGAAAAAAATGCGTGACCCAGGGAACCAGCATCTCCCTTTCCTACCTTCTGGAACGCCTGGATCAGACCCTGAAACGCATTCTGGACATTCTCAACCTCCTCAACCCCGGAGATCTTGAGAAATCCCGGCAGACGGCCATCACCCTTTTTCAGGAACTGACAGCAGCCAGTCGCCAGCGTTACAGCATCCGTTACCTGTTTCAGTCCAACATCAAGCTGCTTTCCCGCAGCATCACAGAGAGCACCAGCGATCACGGCGAACACTACATCACCCAGAATCGCAAGGAATATTTTGCCATGCTGCGTTCCGGCGCAGGCGGAGGCCTCCTCATTGCCCTCATGGCCCTCATCAAGATCCGGATCATGGGGATGGAACTCGCGCCTTTTCCGGAAACCGTTCTTGTGAGCCTCAACTATGGCCTGGGCTTCATGCTCATTCATATTCTGCATTTCACCGTGGCCACCAAGCAGCCTGCCATGACGGCCTCCCGTCTGGCCGAAGCCGTGCAGCAGGGAGAACACGGGGGAGCCAATCCCAAAAAACTTGCGACACTTCTGGTGCAGGTCAGCCGTTCCCAGTTCATCGCCATTACAGGGAATGTGATCGTGGCCCTGTCCCTGGCCTTTGGCCTCGGATGGCTCTTCTCGTTTTTTAAAGGACAGCCCTTCCTTACACCGGAAGTCAGACACTATCAGCTGTACGAGCTTCAGCCCTTGGCCAGTCTGGCCCTGCTCCATGCCTGTATCGCAGGGGTCTGGCTCTTTCTGGCGGGTCTGACTTCCGGTTTTTTTGATAACAGGGCCGCCTATATCGGTCTTGGGGCAAGGCTGAAAAATCACCCTCTTCTGAAACGCCTGCTCCCGAAAAAAATCCGGGAACCCCTTGCCGACTATGTGCATGAAAACTACGGTGCCCTGGTGGGAAACTTCTTTTTTGGGGTGCTGCTGGGCAGTACCGCCTATGTGGGCCTTCTTCTGGGGCTGCCTCTGGGAATCCGTCATGTGGCCTTTTCATCGGCAAACCTCGGATACGCCATGGCCGGTATGGTTCCGGGATTCCTTGAATCGGCACTCTATTTCTTCTTTATCTGCCTCATTTCCTCCTGCAACCTCTGGGTCAGCTTCGGTCTTGCCCTTTACGTGGCCCTCAGGGCCAGAAACACCCACATCCACAGTCCGGCCAAAGTACTGGCGGCCCTGAAGGAACAGATCCGGGCCCAGCCTTTTTCCCTGATTTTTCCTCCAAAAGAAAACGGGGATGAAAAAAATCCCCCTCGTTAAACTGGTGCGCTTTTATCAAAAAAACAGTAAAAACATACTTGCTTTTTCAAAAGAGATGCCTTATTGTTGAATCAAGCTTTTTTGGACGACCAAAAAGCAGGATGCCCTTAGTACCCAACCGAAAGGAGCAACCATGGAAAAAGGCACGAGAAAAGCAGAACGCAGACATCACAAAGCCAGGGTACGGAGAAAAAGAATTGATGTTGTGGCCCACTGGAAGGCCCACAATCCCAGAGCACGCGGTGTTGCCGTCGAAACCCCCACCGCAGTGGCAGCCTACAGAGAAAGGGTTCCCACCATCCAGGACATTCGTCACAAGGATTGGCGTAAAGAAGCCATTCTTGCCTGGGATATCAGTTTTCTACAGGGCAACCGGACAGTTGTCTTCCACTGATTCTTTCATGGACATCAGGGCTTCAGCAGAAAAAGAGTTCTTTTCGCTGAGCACCTGAAGAGCCAGAATCCATAAAACAGACAAGGAATCCTGATGATCAGGATTCCTTTTTTATATCTGCGCATACGAAAAAAATTCTGGAGTCAGGAAACGCTGCATGCTCCCTTGGACTCTCCGGTGCAGACCTGACCATCCATCCAGATCGCCCCGCTCAGATTGGCCCCTTCCAGCAAAACTTCCCGCATCACGGCTCCGGTAAACCTGGCCCCTTCCAGATCCGATCCTTCCAGATCCGTCTCCCGGATATGGCTTCCCGTGAGATCCCCCCCTCTCAGGATTGCCTCCTTCATCGTGGCCTGAACAATTTCCGCATTGGCGAGACAGGCCTCCGTCAGATCCGCGTACACCATGCGCGTTCGGTTCAGACAGGCTCCCCTGAGATTGGCTCCCTTCAGGCCTGCGCCACTGAGATCACTGCCCTCCAGCTGCACCTTGACCAGAATGGCCCCCTCCAGAGTCGCGCCAGTAAAATCCGCATCGAGCATTCGGGAAGCCGTAAAATCAACACCTGTCAGATCGCTGCCGACCAGACAGGCTCCCGAACAGTCCGACTCCGACATGTTGCTTCCGGCAAGATGGGTATTGATGAGATCCGTACTTCGCATCAGCGCTTTGACCAGACTGCACGCCTCCATATCCGCCCCGCTCAGATTCGCTCCGGAAAGATCCGTATGGTTCAGGTTTGCATGGCGCAGATCCGCCTTTAAAAGACTGGAACCCCGCAGCGAGCATTTATTGATCTGTGCCCTTTGCATCTGACATTTTTTGAGGTTTGCCCCCTCAAGATCCGCTTCCGTTAAAACGGCTCCGTCCAGAACAGCCCCTTCGAGTCTCACCCCTTTCAGGACAGCCCCCCTCAGGTTTGCATTCCGCAGATCCGCTCCCGTAAGATTTGCATGGGAAAGTCTGACACCCGCAAGACAGCTCCCGGAAAGATCCGCCCCCTCAAGGCTTGCATATTCCAGATTCGCACCTGTGAGATTGGCTTTCCGGATGCAGGCTTTATCCAGATGACAGCCCTCCAGATCCGCATCCACAAGGCTGGCACCTTCCAGAACCGCCTCTCCCATGAAGGACTGTCCCAGCTGCGCTCCACTCAGCCTGGCTCCCTCAAGTCTGACACCCTTCATCTGTGCCCCCCGCAAATCCGCCTGCACCAGATCCGCATCGGTCAGCACTGTATTTTCAAGATCCGCATGGGAAAGATCCGCTCCGGTCAGGACAGCCCCGTGCATGGAGGCTCCAGCCAGAACGACACTCCGCATCTGGGCCTTTTTCAGCAGGGCGCCTCCAAGATCCGCATTCCTCAGGCTTGCCAGATACAGGTGCGCACCATTCAGCACAGCCCCTTTGAGGTGTGCCTCACGGAGACTGGCACTGGCAAGGTTGGCTGAGGAAAGACGGGCAGACTCCAGGCAGGCTCCGTCCAGGACAGCCCCCTTCATGTCTGCCCCATGGAGGCTCGATTCCTTAAGATTTGCTCCTGTAAGCCTTGCCTGGGTGAGGTTTGCCTCACTGAGATCGGCAAAGCTCAGATCCGCCTGAATCAGACTGACCATCCGCAGGTCACTGTCCCCGAGATCCGCATGAACCAGACTGGCATGATGCAGATCTGCCTTCAGAAGTATCGTCATGGTGAGAGTGGCACCATCAAGCCGTGCTCCCTGAAGATACCCTCCACTGAGATTGACCTTCAGCATATTGGCACCGCTCAGATCGGCACCTGCAAGATTCGCAGCCCCCATGCGCGCGCCGGAAAGATCCGCACCCCGAAGATCCGCTCCCCTCAAATCCGCCTCACCCAGCCGTGCCCCCCGGAGATCCGCCTCTCTAAGCTCCGCATTCACCAGATCCGCCCCATCAAGATCACACTGACGACAGACCCGGGTACGGAGAAGCTGCTCCAGATGCCATGCGCTCCCCTTCAGTTTTGCCATAGAGCCTCCCATGCTTGCTTTGGGTTATCCTGAAATCCTTTTCCCGGAATGAAATGCACAAAGCGCACCAGCACATTTCAGGATACATACCCGCTACCCCTCCGGGCCATTCCCTGCATGGAATTTTACCGGTTCCCCCCTGCGTCGCGATTCCCTTCACCAAAGGGAAAAACATCCGTATTCCCCGTTTTCTTTGACAGAGTGATAAAAATCATGACAGCCAGCTTCCCCCTCCCCTTGTCCCTTCTGCCCTCTTTCACAAAACAAAAAAACCGTACAGATTCCTCTTCATTCCCGGCGAAACGCCGTCTCAACCGACAATCCGGCACCCAAAAAAGCCCCGGAATCAGGCTACGGCACGCAGACTGCATTGGTTCCAGGACAGCAAAAAAAGACCCCCAATGACAGACAAGGAGAGGATATGGAACGCAAATATCTCATTGCCCTGGACGGATCCACCCCCTCCATGGCCACCGTGCATTATGCCGCTGCCATGCTGCCCAAGGATCGTTCCGAAATCGTGCTTTTTCTTGTGGAATTCGATATGCCGGAATCTTTCTGGGACATCTACCCCGATCCGGAAAACCGCATCCATCCGGAGGATATGACGGAATGGGCTGAAAGGCAGCGCAGGTGTTTCGCAGATATCCTGGAGACAGCCCGCAGCATCTTTGTCCAGGCAGGATTTCCCCAGAAATCCATTACCGTCAAAATGTGCCGGCGTAAAACCGGCATTACACGGGACATTGTCTCAGAAAGCATGGACGGATACGCAGCCGTCTTTGCCGGACGCAAGGGCTGCTCCAACCTGATCCGTCTGCCCATCGGCAACATCGCCCGAAAACTGGTATCCCGCATCCAGCACATTCCCCTCATCATCGTGGGGGAAAACGTGGAAACCCGGCATATCCTCATCGGATTTGACGATTCTCATGGCGCAAGAAACTGCCTCAGGTTTTCAGCATCCCTGTTTGCGCACACGGACAAGCAGTTTCATATTCTCCACATTGCCCGCCCCCAGACCTTCTTCAATGGAAACTTCCAGAACAGCACCACGGCAGACACCAGACAAACCCTGGAAACCCACCGAAAGCTCAAAATCGAACCCGCCATGGAAAAGGCCCTGCATGTTCTCAGGGAGCGTTCCGTGAAGCCCGAAAATATGGAAAGCCGTATTGTCCATGGCTATATGAACCGGTCCATCGGCCTTCTGGATACTGCGGAAAAGGAGGGGTGGGGTACCCTTATCGTGGGGCGCAGGGGGATTTCCCGGGTACAGGATTTTTTCATTGGAAGGATCGGAGAAAAACTTGTGGAAATGGCGATGGATCAGGCCATCTGGATTGTAAATTGAAATCCACCGTTCCCAGGCAGGCGCATGGGAACGGTGGCTGATTCAGCGTGCATCAGATCAGGCAAGGTTGCTGAGGGCAAATTCCCAATTGATCAGTTTGTCCAGAACAGCCTGGGCATAATCCGCCCGACGGTTCTGATAATCCAGATAATAGGCATGTTCCCAGACATCCAGGGTCAGAAGGGGCTTCAGTCCGGATGTGAGGGGGGTTTCCGCATTCCCCGTCTTGACGATTTTGAGCGTTTCCCCCTCCTGCACCAGCCAGGCCCATCCACTGCCAAACTGGGTAAGAGCCGCATCCAGAAAAGCTTTCTTACAGGCTTCCACACTGCCAAAGGCGGCTTCAATTTTCTGCTTCAGAGCCACGGGCGGCTCACCGCCGCCACCGGGCTTCAGGCTGTTCCAGTAGAAGGTATGGTTCCAGACCTGGGCTGCGTTGTTGAAAATTCCCGCCTTGTCCGCCTTTCCCGCCACAGCAGTGATAATCTTTTCAAGGGAAAGGCCCGCATATTCCGTACCGGCAATAAGCTTGTTCAGATTGTCCACATAGGCCTTGTGGTGCTTTCCATAATGAAATCCGATGGTCGTTGCCGTAATCACCGGGTCGAGGGCATTGTCCGCATAGGGCAGAGGGGGCAGAACGATGGAAGATGCTTCCTGAGTCATGACAAACCTCCTTGAATGGACGTGAATGGATGAACATCTTGAGATACGAACAGAATACGAAAAAGATTTCCTCACAGTAGTGAAAAACAGACTCTTTGCCAAGTCCGAAAAAAAAACACTTACAGGCAGCCCCCAATGGAGTTTTCAGCACAGACCTTCCCGTCCGGCCAGGTGGCAAGGCTGAATTTATTTGCCTTTTGATTTTACAAAAGGTTTTTTTAGAATCCGTCCCTCCACAACAGGACGGATCACACCCCGCCTGCGGATATAGGTTTCCACGGCCGCATCCACGGCACCGGCCTCCCGTGTGGTGGGGAACTCCTTCAGCACCGTCATCTCACTGCCGCCTGCGGCCAGATAGTCGTTGGTGGCCACAAGATAGGTCTTTTCCGGATGCAGAGGAAGACCGCCAATCTCAACATGCTCCACCCGGCTTCCCTCTGGCTGTAAGGGGTCAATTGCATAACGCATGCCCGCCACATGGAGAAGGGAACCATCCGGTGCAGGATAGGAGGATGCGCCGATTTCCAGCACGGTCTTCAGGGCCTTGCCCGTGATTTTTTTGATGACAATGGTGTTGCCGAAGGGAAGGATCTCGATGATTTTCCTGAGCGGGATCTCTCCCGATTCAGCGGAGGCCCTCATGCTGCCTGCGTTGATGAAGACCAGCTCCGCGCCCGAGGCCTCCAGAACAGCGTCTGCCACAAGGTTACCGAGGTTGGTTTCCCCCACCCGGATCTGTTCCCGGTCTCCGTCAAGACGAATGGATGTACGGCCAATCACTTCGGAAAGGGCAGCCTCCTGTTTTGCGAGAATGGCGTCAATCAGGGTTTTCACCTCCGGATCTTCCGGTGCGGCCATGCCCGTTTCCTTTGGGATCAGCGAAGCGTCAACGGATACCGTCCCCTCCCCGTCCAGACGCATGACCACCTTTCCCAGGGCCTTGTTGTATTCATGGGCGCTCACGATCCAGGTGTCTTTCACCTTCAGGCCATGTTCCAGACGGTCATGGCTGTGGCCATCCACAATGAGATGGATGCCCGCCACATTTTCCGCAATGGCCGAGCTCCTGTACTCGGGCCGGGTGCCCGCATCCAGCCCCAGATGCACCAGGGCGATGAGAATATCCGCCTGATCTTTCAGGGTATCCACCATGCGTTTCGCCGTTGCCACAGGATCTTCAAAGCGCAGCCCCTTTACCCCGTCGGGATGGGCCTTGGTGAGGGTTTCCGGTGTGGCAAGGCCAAAAACCGCCACCCGCAGGCCCTCATAGTGCTTCAGCACATATTCCTGCACAAGAAGGGAGCCGTCTTCCTTTCTCACATTGGCCGCAAGAAAGGGAAAATCCGCCATGGCGGCAAGCTCCAGAACCCGCTTTGCCCCATAGTTGAACTCATGATTGCCCGTGGTCATGGCCTCATAGCCCATGGCGTTCATGAGGCGCACCATGCTGGCCCCCTTTTCCAGGGTCACAATGGGCATACCGTGCAGGGCGTCCCCTGCGTCCAGCAGAAGGACATGGGGATACGCTTCCCGGACGCCCTTCACCAGAGTGCTGAGCCGCGAAAGGCCCATGCCATCGCTGTCACCGGGCAACACCCGGCCATGCATGTCGTTGGTGTGCAGCACGATGAGTTCCCGGACATCCGGAGCCGCAAGGGCTGTGGAAACCAGAAAAAACAAAACAAAGCAGAACGAATACATTTTTCTCAGCATAGTTCCTCCATTGTTGCCCCCGATGATCCCCCTTATCGACCCCAAACCGGGCTAGCACATTTTTTCCGCCATGTGAATGGCTGGAAAAGCCCACCTCGCTGCCACTGTGGTTCAGAGCCCGCCCTTCTCCACAAAAACCGTTCCGCTGTTCGCCCGCCTTTCCAGCACAATCCCCATCTTCTTCATCCGGCTTCTTAAGGTGGATGGATGGATGGCGAGAATCCCCGCAGCGCCCTTCGGGCCGTCAATCTTTCCGCAACAGAGCTCCAGAGCCGCAAGGATATGGCGGCGCATGGCTTCTTCCAGGGTTAGAAAATCCTTTATGCCTTCGGATGTCCCTCGGACTCCGGAGGACTCCCCCTCGCCTTCCGGCCTTTCCGGAACCTTCGGCATCCCGCCTCCCAGATGGGCAAAGGAAAGCCCCCTCCCCCTGCCCAGAATCAGCGCCCGCTCCATGACATTCTCCAGCTCCCGGATATTCCCCGGCCAGGCGTAGCGTTGCAGGGCCTGCAGGTTTTCTGAAGAAAGCTCCGGCGGCGGATCAAAATTCATCTCCCGTGATTTTTTGCGGATAAAGTGAAGAGCCAGGGCCTCCATGTCCTGAAGCCTCTCCCTGAGGGGCGGAATGCGGATGGGAAAGACATTCAGCCGGAACCAGAGATCCTCCCGGAAACGCCCTTCTTCCACCATGCGGTAAAGATCCCGGTGGGTGGCAGCGATAACCCGGGTATCCACCGCAATGGGCCGCTGACCGCCCACCCGGAAAAACTCCATGGACTGCAACACACGGAGAAGCTTCACCTGAGCGGCAAGGGGCAGCTCTCCGATCTCATCGAGAAAAAGGGTGCCGCCGTCGGCCTGCTCAAAGAAACCCCGCTTCCTCTCCATGGCTCCGGTAAAAGCCCCCTTTTCATGGCCGAACAGCTCCGAATCCAGAAGGTTTTCCGCGATGGCTCCGCAGTTGACCCGGATCATGGGGCCATCGGCCCTGCCCGAAGCCCTGTGGATGGCTGAGGCGGCCACCTCCTTGCCCGTACCCGTTTCCCCGAAAAGCAGCACCGGCACCCGCAAAGGAGCCACCTGACGGATCATGGCCTGCACGGCCTGAAGAGCCGGAGAACGGCCCACCATGCCACCGGGATAGCCCAGCCTGTCCTGAAGCTGCTGCTTTTCCACCGCCAGACGTTCATTGCGGCAGAGCACATCCCTGTGACGGAAAAGGTTCAGGAGTCCGGCAAGAAGAGGTTTCCGGATCTCCCCCAAAAGGCTCTCATGCTCCCTGCCATAGCTGTCCTTGCCCCGAACCACCATGCCAAAGGCCCCGACAAGCTCCCCGCCCATGCCGAACCCCAGCACCAGCACGGAATAATTGTTTCCCTTGCGGATTTCAGGCCCCGCCACATGGCTTCGGAAACGCTGGTACACCTCTTCCAGAAGGGGGCTTTCGCTGCGGTTCATGCGCCAGATGGGGGCCTCCACCCGGCTGCGGATGTCCGTCATGGCCCGCTGGGACACCTGCACCTTCTCATCGAGAAGAATCCCCCGGTTTTCCGTGGCTTCGGCCAGATACCGAAGGGTGTCGGTGGTCAGATCCACGGTGAGGAGATGGATGAGATCCAGGGGAAAATGCCGGGCAAGGCAGGCAAAGGTGCGGTGCAGGGCCGTTTCCATGTCGAGACTGCTGAAAAGATGGCCCGTGAGTTCGGTGATCAGTGCTGCGGCATCCTTCTCCATGAAAAGCTCCCGTATGAAAATATTGATATTTCGTGGAATCTTGCTTTTTAACGGTTTCTTCTACGGCATTTCACGGTTTTTGGCGAGGCTTTTCAAGGCCATTTTATTTATTCTTATCAAAACAGGTAGTTCCATAAACAATCCCCTCTGGCCCGGAATGTGAAAAACCCTTTCCCTGAAACAAGCTCTTCATCCCACACCCCAAGGAGGTTCCATGGCCGAACGATTCATCCATATGCAGCATCTCCGCTTTCTGCTCCGTGAAGTCTTTGCCGAAGAAGGAAAGGACATCTTCTCCGAAAAGGATATGAAAAGCTGGGATCTGGTGCTCAATGCCGCCTATGATTTCGCAAAAACCGCCCTGCATCCCCTGTTCTCGGAAATGGACAAGGAAGTCCCGCACCTTGAAGACGGCAAGGTGCATGTGCATCCGGCCATCGGGCCTTTGCTCCGCCAGATGGGAAAGGACGGGTGGATCTCCGCAGGTCTGCCCCAGGATCAGGGCGGCGACGGGCTTCCCGCCATGCTGCTCCATGCCTGCACGGCCATTTTCGCCTCCGCCAACTATTCCGCCAGTGTCTATTCCGCCCTGTCCATGGGCGCTGCACGGCTCATCGCCAGCTATGGCTGCGAAGCCCTGAAGGATTTCTATCTGCCCCCGCTCCTTGCGGGCCGGTGGCAGGGCACCATGGCCCTCACCGAGGCGGAAGCGGGCAGCTCCTTAGGGGATCTGGCCTGCACGGCCACTCCCGCGGGCGAAGGCGTGTACCGCATTCAGGGCCGCAAGGTCTTCATCTCCGCCGGGGATCACGACGGTGTGGAAAACGTGGTGCACCTCATGCTGGCGCGCATTGCCGGAGCCCCTCCGGGAGTGAAGGGCATCTCCCTCTTTGTGGTGCCCAAACTCAGACCCGAACTGGGCGGCCTTGCGGATAACGACATCACCATCACCCAGATTTTCCATAAAATGGGCTACAGAGGCGCTCCCATTGCCGAGCTTTCCATGGGCGAAAGAAACGACTGTCTGGGGTATCTCATCGGAAAGGAAAACCGGGGGCTTGCCGCCATGTTCCAGATGATGAACGGCGCGCGTCTCGAAGTGGGCATGGGAGCCGCGGCCATTGCCACGGCAGCCTATCAGGCGGCTCTGGAATACAGCAAATCCCGGAAACAGGGCCGCAGGATGGGAGTCTCCTCCAAATCCGAGCCTGTCGCCATCATCGAACATGCGGATGTGAAACGCATGCTGCTCGACCAGCGGGCCATTGCCGAAGGAGCCATGGCGCTGGTACTGCAATGCGGCCTTTACGAAGACGGCCTGCACACCCTGAAAGACGAGGCTGCCAGAGAGCGCCATCTTCTTCTGGACCTTCTTACACCTGTCGCCAAAAGCTATGCTGCGGAACAGGGGATTTTCAGTGTCAGCCAGAGTCTCCAGTGTTTTGGCGGATACGGATACTGCGAGGATTTTCCCGTGGAGCAGCACTTCAGGGACATGCGCATCCACGCCATCCATGAAGGCACCACCGGTATTCAGGCCATGGATCTTCTGGGCCGCAAGGTCATGATGGAAAACGGTCTTCCCCTGCGTCTTCTGGGAAAAGAGATCCGTGCCACCCTGCAAAGGGCAGGACAGGATGACAGCCTTGCCGCCATGGCCAAAAGCCTTGAGGAGGCCCTTCAGACCCTGGAAACCACCACGGCAACGCTGGGACTCTGGGCCTTAGAAGCGGGAGCGGAAGCCTTTCTTGCGGATGCCACCCTTTATCTGGAGGCCTTCGGACTTGTCACCGTGGGCTGGCAGTGGCTGAAGCAGGCCCTCTCGGCCCGTGAAAGGCTTGGCAGCGCGAAGGGAGGAGCAGCCTCCTTTTATGAGGGAAAAATCAGCGTCTGCCGGTATTTTTTCGCCTACCACCTTCCTAAACAGGCCACTTTGTGCCATCGTCTCATGACAAAAGAAGCCCTGACCCTCGGTATCCCCACCGAATACTTCACCTAAAGGAGCAAAAATGAAGACCCTGAACTTCCGTCAGGCAGGCCGCATCGGCTACCTCACCCTGAACCGGCCCGATAAATACAATGCCTTTGACCTGGAAATGGTGGATGAATTCGAGGCCTTTCTCCAGGCAAGGCGCTACGACAATGAAACGGGTGTCATCATTCTCGATGGCGGAGCCTCAAGGGGCTTCTGCGCGGGCCTTGATGTGGAAACCTATGCCCCGGCCATCATGGCCATGAGTCCTGTGGACGCCTACAACGCCCAGGCCCGCATGAGCCGCCTGTTTCTCGCCATGCGCCGCATCCCCCAGCCCATCATCTCCTGCATACACGGCGCTGCGGCGGGCATCGGCTTTTCCCTTGCCATGGCTTCCGATATCCGCATCCTTGCCGATACCGCCAAATTCTCCGCAGCCTATATCAACATCGGCCTTGGCGGTGCGGACATGTCCTCCAGCTATTTTCTGCCCCGGCTCATCGGCGCAGGCCGGGCTTACGAATATCTTCTCACGGGCAACTGGATGGATGCGGACACGGCCATGGCTCTCGGCTTTGCCAGCCGCAAGGTAGGCCGTGAGGCCCTGATCGAGACCGCTGAAGGCCTTGCCAAAACCATGATGGAAAAAAATCCCATGGGCATCCGCATGACAAAAGAAGCCATCAACGCCAACATCGATGTGGGAGGACTGGAGGCGGCCCTTCAGATGGAAGACCGCAACCAGATGATGATAGCCTATACCTACCGCATGACACCCGCATCCTGAAAACCTCCGGGCGTCCGGCATCCTGTCCCATAGTGCCGGACGCTCCCTTCTTCCGTTGACCCACAAAAAGAACAGGGAGAAACACCATGCAGGACACCCCGAAAGAGCGCCTATTTACCCCCCTCACCCTGCCCTGCGGCCGGGTGGTGAAAAACCGTTTTTTCAAATCCGCCATGAGCGAAATCCTCGGAACCGAAGACAACCGTCCCACCAACGCACTGGTGCGTCTCTATGAGCGCTGGGGCAAAGGCGGGGCCGGGATTCTTGTGACCGGCAATGTCATGGTGGACAGAAAGGCGCTGGGGGAACCCCGCAACGTGGTCATGGACACGGAAGACGATCTCCCGCTGCTCAGCTCCTGGGCCGGGGCCGGTAAAAAAGAAGGGTCTGAAATCTGGGTGCAGCTCAACCATCCGGGAAAACAAAGCCCGAAAAACCTCTCACCCAGCCCCGTGGCTCCCTCGGCCATCCCCCTGCATCCGGGTCTTCAGCGTTTTTTTGCCACACCCAGGGCCCTTGAGGAGGGAGATATTCTGGGCATCATCGCCGCCTTTGCCAGATCCGCAGGCATTGCCAAAAAAGCGGGCTTCACCGGTGTGCAGATCCACGCGGCCCACGGGTATCTGGTTTCCCAGTTTCTGTCTCCCCTGCACAACCAGCGTAAGGATGCCTGGGGCGGCAGCCTTGAAAACCGCATGCGCTTTCTCATGGAGGTGTACCGGGCCATCCGCAAGGAGGTGGGGCCGGATTTTCCCATCGGAGCCAAGCTCAATTCCGGGGATTTCCGCAAGGAAGGCTATCATCCGGAAGAAGCGGCCGAAGTGGCAAAGGCTCTGGCCGAAGAAGGGCTGGATCTATTGGAAATTTCCGGGGGCAGCTATGAAAAGCCTGTGATGATGGCGGGGATGCCCGGAGGTTCGGAAGGCTATTTCCTGGAGTATGCCCGGAAAGTACGTCAGATGACGGCCATTCCCCTGGTGGTGACTGGCGGGTTCAGGACGGCGTCCGGCATGGTGGAAGCCCTGGCCTCAGGCGATACGGACATGGTGGGACTGGGCCGTCCCATGGTGCTGGATCCGGATCTTCCCGCAACCATCGCCAGAGAGAGCGGCATGGCATACAAAAGCCCTGTCACGCCCAAATCCACGGGCATTGCCGCTGTGGACAACATGGCCATGCTGGAGATCACCTGGTATGAGCGGCAGATGGGCTACCTTGCCAGGGGGCTGAAGCCAAGACCCCACGAAAAGGTCTGGGCGTCCATCATTAAGATGCTGCTGGAAGACGGCATCACGCGGTTCAGAAGAAGAAGATCCTGATACCCATTCAAAGGGGTTCGGCGCATGTTGCGGGACGTATGGCCAAAAACCCGGCCACGTCCCAAAACACCCGCCGCTTGAGGCGGGCTTACGGCCGCAAAAAGAAAAATGAAAAAAGCGCCACAACATGTTTCCGTCCTCGTCCCCCCAGATTTTCCGGGCTTTTTTTTTCAGAATCAGCAATGCGGCAGCCTCGGCAAGAGCGACTTCCTTCCTTTGAAGCTCTTTCTCAAGTTCCCGTATTTTTTTAGTATCTGATGATAGGGATTTGTTTTTCATATTGGAGGCAGGTTATCTCTGTAGCGCATTCAGGATCTGCAAACGCCACTGTTCCAGATGGGTTTCATGGAGGCCTTTTTCACGTAAAAAAGCCCCCAGATCCGCATTGTCAATGCTTGCTGGCCTCAATAATCGCATTCAGTTTCTCATCGGATGTCCAGTCCTGGGGGCGTTTTTCTTTCATTGGGAGACTTCAGGGCAAGTGCAGCATTGACAAGCTTTACGGAGCCATCTGGAGAGGGTTGACTGAGATACATCAATCTCCTTTGATAACGCTCCGGCGGAAATGGCATCGGGGCCTGTCATCCGGCAGACCATTTTGTCTTTGAACATTTGAGAGTAGGGCATGTCAACCTCCAAACCCCCAAGTTGATTGTTTGGGTCGCACTGAGGTGACAACTACCCTGACACAGGGGGCTTTCTGGAGGATTACTTACCGGGTTGTAGCGGGATGTGTCGGAAAATTCTGAAATAACCGCCGACTTTCATCTTTCCACATGCGTTATCACCTGCTATATTGAGGACCGTAATTGTACGTTGGGCAAGATGCGTTCACTTGCCGCCCGTGAATTGGTGGCGCACAAGGAATTGAGGCAAACCGATATGGCAAAGGCACCGGAAAATTTTGCGGAGACGGTCAAAGAAGTCCGCCAACATCTGGGGCTCAGCCAGGAAGAGCTGGCTCACGAGCTGGGGGTGAGCTTTTCCACGATCAACCGCTGGGAAAACAGCAAGACGGTTCCCTTCAAGCTCGCGAGAAGGCAATTCGAAGCTTTTTGTGAGCGAATGAAAGAACAGGGGAAGTTGGCCTGATGAATAAAAAACAACTTTCCGAGCGCGATATCTGCACAAAATACATCACGCCTGCCCTGGAGAAGGCGGGCTGGGATGTCACGACCCAGATCCGTGAAGAGTTTCCTATCACCAAGGGACGCATCATCGTGCGTGGTAAGCTGCATACCCGTGCCAAGCACAAGCGCGCCGATTATGTCCTGTTTTACAAGCCGAACATCCCCATTGCCATTATCGAGGCCAAGGACAACAACCACAGGGTTGGCGACGGTATGCAACAGGCGTTGGGCTATGCCGAGATGTTGCAAGTGCCGTTTGTATTCAGCTCCAACGGCGACGGTTTTCTGTTCCACGACAAGATTGCCGCCAGCCAACCAGGGGGCGGCATTGTCGAGCGTGAACTTGCACTCCACGAATTCCCCACTGCGGAAACGCTGTGGCAATGGTGGGCGCAGCACCGTGGCCTGAACGATCAGCAGAATGCACTGGTCACGCAGGATTATTTCAGCGACGGCAGTGATAAAAGTCCGCGCTATTACCAGCTGCTGGCCATCAACAAGACCATCGAGGCGATAGCGCGGGGCCAGAATCGCATTCTGCTGGTGATGGCCACCGGCACCGGCAAGACTTTCACCGCCTTTCAGATCATCTGGCGGCTGTGGAGATCCAAGGCGAAAAAACGCATCCTGTTTCTTGCCGACCTCAACATCCTGGTCGACCAGACCATGACCAACGACTTCAAGCCGTTTGGTTCGGCCATGACCAAGATCCAGAAGCGGCAGGCCAACAAGTCCTATGAGATTTACCTTTCCCTCTATCAAGCCGTGACCGGCAACGAAGAAAAGAAAAACATCTACCGGCAGTTCAGCCCAGACTTTTTCGACCTCATCATCATTGATGAATGCCATCGGGGCAGCGCTGCCGCCAATTCGGCCTGGCGTGAAATTCTCGAATATTTCACCTCCGCCACCCAGATCGGCCTTACCGCCACGCCCAAAGAGACCAAAGAAGTCTCCAACATCGATTACTTTGGCGATCCCATCTATACCTACAGCCTCCGGCAGGGAATCGACGACGGCTTCCTTGCCCCCTACAAGGTCGTGCGCATCGATCTTGACCGGGACTTGACCGGCTGGCGGCCCGACAAGGGCATGATCGACAAGTACGGCAACGAAATCGAAGACCGTATCTACAACCAGAAAGATTTCGACAAGACCCTGATCCTTGAACAGCGTACCCAGTTGGTGGCAAAAAAGATCACCGAGTTCCTCAGGCAGACCAACCGCTTCGACAAAGCCATCGTCTTCTGTGAAAACATCGACCATGCCGAACGCATGCGTCAGGCCCTGGTCAATGAAAACGCCGATCTGGTGGCGCAGAACAGCAAATACGTCATGCGCATCACCGGCGACAATGAGGAAGGAAAGGCCGAACTCGACAACTTCATCTTCCCGGAGAGCAAATACCCGGTTATTGCCACCACCTCCAAGCTGATGACTACCGGTGTCGATGCGCAGACCTGCAAACTCATCGTGCTCGACCAGCGCATCCAGTCCATGACCGAGTTCAAGCAGATCATCGGACGCGGCACCCGCATCAACGAAGATTACGGCAAGTACTACTTCACCATCATCGACTTCAAGAAGGCGACCGAGCTGTTTGCCGACCCTGATTTCGACGGTGACCCGGTGCAGATCTACGAACCCAGCGGGGATCAGTCGCCGGTGCCGCCGGATGTTCCTGTCGATCCCGAAGTTGGCGGTGGCGTCACCTACCCGGAACCCGGAGAGGACCAGGAATGGATCGGCGTAGCCGAACCCGGTCCAGCTGAGGAAGGCGGCATTCGCCGTTACGTCGTGGCCAATGTCGAAGTCAAGGTCGCCGCCGAACGCGTCCAGTATTTCGACGCCGAAGGCAAACTGATCACCGAATCCCTCAAGGACTACACCCGCAAGGCCTTGGCCAGGGAGTACGCCAGCCTCGACGATTTCCTCCGCCGCTGGAGCAGCACCGAGAAGAAGCAGGCCATCATCGACGAACTGTCGGAACAGGGCGTGTTCTTCGATGCCCTTGCCGATGAGATCGGGCGGCAATCCGGCAAAGCCTTCGACCCCTTCGATCTGGTCTGCCATGTCGCCTGGGATATGCCGCCGCTCACCCGCAAGGAGCGGGCAGAAAAGGTGAAGAAACGCAACTACTTTACCCGCTACAAAGAGCAGGCCCGCCGGGTGCTGGAGGCCCTGCTCGACAAGTACGCCGATGAAGGCGTGGCCCACATCGAAGAGACGCAGATTCTCACCATTGCCCCCTTTACCAAATTCGGCACCCCGCTGGAAATCATCCGCGCCTTTGGCGGACTGGATCAGTATCAGCAGGCTGTGGGCGAGCTGGAACAAGCCCTCTATAGCGCCTGACAAAAAGAACTGGAGATAACACAACCATGTCACTCACCACCCTGATCAAAGCCATTCAGGACATCATGCGCAAGGATGTCGGCGTCGATGGCGACGCTCAGCGCATCAGCCAGATGGTCTGGCTGATTTTCCTGAAGATCTTCGATGACAAGGAACAGGAGTGGCAGCTCACCGTGTCCGGCTACAAGTCGCCGCTGCCCAGCCGTTTCCGCTGGTCAAGCTGGGCCAAAAACCCCGAGGGGATGACCGGTGAGGAGCTGATCGACTTTGTCAACAACGACCTCTTCCCGGCGCTCAAGAAACTGGCCACCACCGCCGGTGTTTCGCCCCATGGCAAAGTAGTCGGTTCGGTCTTCGAGGACGCCTACAACTACATGAAGTCCGGCACCCTGCTGCGCCAGGTGATCAACGCCATCGAAAAGGATGTGGACTTCAACAAGTCCGGCGACCGTCACCTGTTCAACGACATCTACGAAAAGATCCTCTCCGACCTGCAATCCGCCGGGAACGCCGGTGAATACTATACCCCCCGTGCTGTCACCCGGTTTATGGTCGATATGCTCGATCCCCAACTCGGCCAGACCCTCCTTGACCCGGCCTGCGGCACCGGCGGCTTTCTCACCTGCGCCATCGAGCATCTGAACAAACAGGTCAAAACCGCTGACGACCGCAAGCGCCTGCAGGAGTCTATTCACGGCGTGGAGAAGAAACCCCTGCCGCACATGCTGGCCATGACCAACATGATGCTGCACGGCATCGATGTCCCCACCAACGTCCGCCACGACAACGCCCTGGCGAAGCAACTTCAAAGCTATACACCAAAAGACAGGGTGGACCTGATCATCACCAACCCGCCCTTCGGCGGCATGGAAGAAGACGGCATCGAATCAAACTTCCTCAAGAAGTACCAGACCCGCGAGACCGCCGACCTTTTCATGGCTCTGATCATGCACCTTTTGAAACACGACACCGGCAAGGCAGCCGTGGTGCTGCCCGACGGATTTCTCTTTGGCGAGGGCGTCAAGACCACCCTCAAGCGCGAGCTGCTGGAGGAGTTCAACCTGCACACCATCGTGCGTCTACCCAAAGGCGTGTTTGCTCCCTACACCAGTATCGCCACCAACATCCTCTTTTTCGAGAAGGGCGGGCCGACCAAGGAAGTGTGGTTCTTCGAGCATCCGTATCCCGAGGGCTACAAGTCCTACTCCCGCTCCAAACCCCTGACCATCGCCGAGTTCGATCTCGAAAAGGGCTGGTGGGGCGGAGCCTCCCGCCGTGGGCGCAAAACCACCGAGCAGGCCTGGAAGGTCTCGGCCAAGGAACTGGCCGAGCGCAACTACAACCTGGACTGCAAGAACCCCCACGAGGTTGAGGTCAACCACCGCGATCCGGAAGAGCTGATGGTCGAGTACCAGCAAATCGTCCACCAGCTCGAAGAGGCGCAGGCTGCCTTAAAGGCCGAGTTGATGGCCTGCCTGGGGGGGAAGGCATGAGCAGGAAGAAAAATGTAACGCTGCCCACCGACTACACCGGGTTGCTGACCGATATCAAACAGCGCGTTCGTCATGCGCAGACCCGCGCCGTGCTGGCGGTCAATGCCGAGTTGATCCGGCTCTACTGGGAAATCGGCGCATTGATTGATACCCGTCAACGCAAGGAAGGCTGGGGGGCCGGGGTGATACCCCGTCTCGCTCTTGACCTGCATAACGAGCTGCCCGAAGAAAAGGGATTTTCAGAGCGCAACATCAAGCGGATGCTGGCATTCTATCGCGAATATCCACATCTGGAATTTGTGCCACAAGCTGTGGCACAAATTGATTCTGATCCAAAAGGGCCACAGCTTGCGGCACTTTTCCCCGTCGAGCTAATCCAATCCGTTCCCTGGGGGCATCATTCCGAGCTGATGGCCAAGGTCAAAGATCCAGCTACCCGCAAGTGGTATATGCAGGCAGCCATCGAAAACGGCTGGAGTCGCAATATTCTGCTAATGCAGATTGAAACCGCCGCCCATCATCGCCAGGGGCGAGCCACCACCAACTTTGCCAAACGACTGCCGCCGCCCGATTCCGATCTGGTGCAGCAGACGCTGAAAGACCCCTACCTGTTCGACTTCCTCACCCTGGAATCTGGCTTTCATGAGCGCGAACTGGAGACCGGCCTCATTGCCCATCTGGAAAAGTTTCTGCTGGAGCTGGGTCAGGGCTTTGCTTTTGTCGGACGGCAATACCACCTCGACATAGGCGATAGAGACTTCTACATCGACCTGCTCTTCTACCACCTCAAGCTGCGCTGCTATGTGGTGATCGATCTCAAACGCGGCGATTTCAAACCCGAATACGCCGGAAAGATGAATTTCTATTGCAGCGTGGTCGATGACAAGCTGCGCCATGAAACCGACAAACCCACCATCGGCCTGATCCTTTGTCAGCAACCCGACCGGGTGCTGGCGGAATACGCTCTGCGCGGCATCGACAAGCCTATCGGTATTTCCAGCTTTGAACTGACTCGAGCTCTGCCGAAAAGCCTTGAGAGTAGTCTGCCCAGCATCGAACAGATCGAGAAGGAACTGGAGGGCGGCGATGAATAGATCGCATATTCGAAATTTTCGAATACCTGCCGCCGAGGGTGAGCCGGTTCCAATGCAGGTGACGAGAAAATTCGGAATTTCCGAATTTTCCAGCAAACCAACGGAGGCCGAGACCGAACTGAAGAAAATCGAAGCGACGCAGAAGAAGAGGGGCAAGAAATGACCGAAGCCACCCGTAATCTGCTGGAACAGCACTTCGACACCGCCTTTGCCGCGCCCGACGGCATCGCCAAACTGCGCGAATTGATCCTGACCCTTGCCATGCAAGGCAAGCTGGTGGAGCAGGACCCGAATGATCCGCCTGCCAGCCAACTGTTGAAGGAGATCGAGGCCGAAAAACAGCGGCTGGTGAAGGCAGGCAAAATCAAAAAGCCCAAGCTCCTGCCGCCCATCAAGCCGGAGGAAATGCCTTACCAACTGCCGCGGGGGTGGGAGTGGGTGCGGCTGGGTGACATTTGCTCGTATATTCAGCGCGGCAAGGGGCCGAAATATGTAGACGTTTCCACGCATCGAGTAATCTCGCAAAAATGCGTTCGCTGGTACAGACTCGATCTTGAGCCTGCACGGTATATTGATCCGGCCTCTTTGGACAAGTATGAGCCGATCCGGTTCTTGAGAGTTGGCGATCTACTATGGAACTCGACTGGCACTGGAACCATTGGCCGAGCATGTCTTGTTCCGCAAGAGCTTGAAGGTGTTGAAATAGTAGCCGACTCACATGTGACGGTTGTTCGTCCAATTGAAGTCAGACCGGTCTTCCTTTGGCGCTGGATTCAGAGCCCTACAGTTCAGAATGAAATCGAAGGATCAGCTTCCGGGACGACAAATCAGATTGAGCTGAACACCTCAACAGTCATTACCCATTTGATGCCTCTTCCCCCCCTCCCCGAACAACATCGCATCGTCGCCCGCATCGACCAGTTGATGGCGAGGTGCGATGAGTTGGAGAGGTTGTGCAAGGAGCAGCAGGAGAAGCGGCTGGCTGTTCACGTCGCTGCCATCAAACAACTGCTCGACACGCCGGACGGCTCGGCCTGGGACTTCATCCAGCAGCACTTTGGCGAACTCTACACCGTCAAGGAAAACGTCGACGAACTGCGCAAGGCCATCCTCCAACTCGCCGTCATGGGCCGCATCGCCCCCCAAGACGCGGGCGACCCACCCGCCAGCGAACTGCTGAAGGAGATCGATGCCGAAAAACAGCGGCTGGTGAAGGCAGGCAAAATCAAGAAGCCGAAGCCCCTGCCACCCATCAAGCCGGAGGAAGTGCCCTATGAGTTGCCGCAGGGGTGGGAGTGGGTGAGGCTGGGCGAGCTAACGCAGGTAATAACCAAAGGATCTTCACCGAATTGGCAAGGTGTGAAATATGTAAATGAAGGGGAAGGAATTCTCTTTGTCACCAGTGAAAATGTTGGAGCGTTCGAGTTGCTTCTTGAGAAAAAGAAGTATGTAGAGGAAAAATTCAACCAGATAGAGCCAAGGTCTATTCTTCAAAAACGTGACATTTTGATGAACATCGTTGGTGCATCCATCGGACGAACCGCCATCTTTGATCTTGATGAGATTACCAACATAAACCAAGCGGTGACGATAATTCGTTTGATTGAAAAACTGGACCACAACTATTTTTTAAAATTTTTCAATAGCCCAATCTGTCTTAGCTATATGTTTGATAAACAGGTTGATAATGCGCGGCCCAACCTCAGCATGGGCAACATTGCACTATTTGCGATTCCTCTCCCCCCGCTCCCCGAACAACACCGCATCGTCGCCCGCATCGACCAGTTGATGTCTCTGTGCGACACGCTCGACCAGCAGATCGACGCCGCCACCGACAAACAGACTGAACTGCTCAACGCCTTGATGGCGCAGGTATAGGGAGATGCCATGCGCCTGACATCGCTCTACATCGGCCAATACAAGAATCTTCGCGACTTTTCCCTGGGCTTCGACGGAGCCAGCTTTATCGATGTCTTTGTCGGCAAGAACGGCACCGGGAAATCCAATCTGTTCGAGGCGCTCATCGAAATCTTCCGCCATATCGTTGAGTTCGACCGCGACAAGGCCGCCTGCGATTTCAATTACCGCATCGGCTTTGAGATCGACGGCAAGGCCACCGAAATCGGCTGGAACTCCGGAAAGCTGACCATCGGTGGTAAAGAGCGAAAAACCATCGGCAAGACGCCGCTGCCGGACAATGTGCTGATCTACTACTCCGGCCACAACGACACGGTGGCAAAGCTCGTCGAGCAGTATAAAGAGGTCTTCCGGAAACGCATCAAACGCGCCGATTTTGACGAGGCCCGGTATTTCATCGGCATCGGCCCGGACTACAAGGAATTGCTGCTAGCCGTGCTGCTGATGCAGCCCGACACCTGCAAGGCCCGTCAATTCATCTGCCAGAAGCTCGGCATTGAAACAGTGGCCTCAGAAGCGAAGGTGGTTCTGGAGCGCCCCGCCTACGCCGCCGATTCCCGTTTTGGCATCGAATTCAACGACGAAACCGACCGCTACTGGCAGCCGGAAGGGATCACTAAAACCTTTCTCGACCGGCTCCATGGCTGCATCAACACCGCCAGCGGCAGCCCGGTGCGCTCCGAGGGTTATTTCGCTGAACCAGATCGTTACATCCTCTATTTCGATATCGCCAAAATCCGGCACGAATTTGCCGACCTCAGCGCCCAGGAGCTGTTCCGCCAGTTCGACAACCTGAAGACCCTAGGGATGCTGGCCGAGATCACCATCCCCCTGCAATTGACCGGCGCCGTGGACGCCACCATCGCCCACTTCAGCGACGGCCAGTTCCAGTCGGTGTACATCTACTCCATCGTCGAGCTGTTCAAGGACCGCAACTGCATCACCCTGCTCGATGAGCCCGACTCCTTCCTGCACCCGGAATGGCAATTCGACTTCCTCAGGCAGGTCTTCGAGATCACCGATACCACCGCAAAAAACAACCATGTGCTGATGAGCAGCCATAGCGCATCGACCATCACAAATGCCAATGAGAGCGTCATCAACCTGTTTGAATTTGATGGCTCGAATGTCGTTTCAAAGAAGGTCAGGAAAGCTGATGTCATTAAATCGCTCTCTGCAGGGTTGATTTCTTTTTCCGAGAGTGAAGCTCGGTTAAACATTCATCACGTTCTCAAGAATACTTCCGGGGCCGTCTTGTTTACTGAGGGGATCACCGACGAAATGATTCTTGAAACTGCGTGGTCGAAACTGTACCCGACTGAGGAGCGCAATTTTGAGATACAGAATGCGTTCAGTTGTGGATTCCTTCGTAATCTCATTAGGGACAATACGCTTTACCAAAAGCACCCAGGTCGTACCTTTTTCTCTGTTTTTGATTTTGATGAGGCATACAACGACTGGAACCAACTTGGACAAAATGTGCAAACCGATCCATGTCAGTGTTTGGTGAAAAAGCACAATGCCCATGAAAGTTACGCGATACTTTTACCCGTACCCACCAACGGGCAGATTCGTAATCAGGTAATCAACCCACATACCGGCGGTAATTATGGCAATAGGTCATTACTGACCATCGAGTTGTTGTTTCATGGTGTACCAGATTTAGACCAATACTTTGTTGTCGATACTGACCGGACAGATGGCTTTATAAAATTTGTCAGCGATGGCCAGAAAATAGCATTCGCCAAAGATGTTGTGCCAATCCTGGCCCCGGCCTGCTTTGAAGTTTTCCGCCCCATGTTCGAGTTCATCAAATCGAAATGTCCGGCTAGTGCGGAACGGTAAGTGTCAAGATAGATGTCACCTGAAGTCTGATTTTTTCAGGCAGCTTCAAGGCAGGATTTCTCCATGAGATGACCCTGTTTTTTACCTGGATTAAGGGCTGCCTCAAGCTCCGGCTGCCAGTTTCTTGTGTCGGAAGTCCATCTTTCAGTTCGGGTATTTCTGGCTTTCTGATAGACCTCATGACGCTTTTTGAGAATATCCAAATGCCTGTTGTAATGCCGGTCATCGGGTGTCACAAAGTGAATGCTGCTGTGCAGGTGTTCCGTGTTATACCAGACGACAAAATCATCGACCCACTCCTGGGCCTGCTGCAAAGAAGAAAATGGCTTTGAAGGATAGGCAGGACGATATTTCATGGTTCTGAAAAGAGACTCTGAGTAGGGATTGTCATTGCTCACCTTTGGCCTTGAAAATGAAGGAATAATACCGAGCCTGTCCAGAGTCGCAAGCATGGTGGCTCCCTTCATAGGTCCGCCATTATCAGAATGTAAAACCAGGCTCTTAGGATGGATATCGTGAAGTATGCAACTCTGACCTACAAGCTTTGAACTCAGATCCATGGACTCATTTTCGTGAACCCTTGCAGCAATGATTTTCCGGCTCCAGACATCGATAATCATGTAAAGATAAAAGAATTGTCCACGGACATCGGTTTTCATGTATGTGATGTCCCAGCTCCATATCTGGCAAGGCCCTGTTGCTGTGTGTTCCTCAGGTTTTTTCCTTTCAGCGGATTTTGAGGCTTGTCTGTGATGCAACATCCTATGTTCTTTCAAAATTCTGTAAAAACTGGATTCTGAGGCAAGATAGATTCCCTGATCCGCCAGAAACGGGACAATCTGTTTTGGTGAAAGAGCCCTGAACTCGGGACTGGTTGCCGTATCGATAACCACTTGTTTTTCAAGCTCCGTGAGCTTGTTTTCAGGGGGTTTTCCTGGGCCGCACCGCTGGTCTTCACCCCCGTCCTTTTTTTTCCAGCGTATGAGAGACCGGACACTAAGGCCAAGGGTTTGGGCAGCCCTGCAAAGTCGTCTGGCCCCGCTTTTTACGGCCTCATCCATCAGGGCCAGTATCATTTTGCGCTCCTCAGGGCCATGTTCCCGTCCTCGTCCCCCCAGATTTTCCGGGCTTTTTTTTTCAGAATCAGCAAGGCAGCAGCCTCAGCAAGAGCGGCTTCCTTCCTTTGAAGCTCTTTCTCAAGTTCCCGTATTTTTTTTAGTATCTGATGATAGGGATTTGTTTTTCATATTGGAGGCAGGTTGTCTCTGTAGCGCATTCAGGATCTGCAAACGCCACTGTTCCAGATGGGTTTCATGGAGGCCTTTTTCACGTAAAAAAGCCCCCAGATCCGCATTGTCAATGCTTGCTGGCCTCAATAATCGCATTCAGTTTCTCATCGGATGTCCAGTCCTGGGGGCGTTTTTCTTTCATTGGGAGACTTCAGGGCAAGTGCAGCATTGACAAGCTTTACGGAGCCATCTGGAGAGGGTTGACTGAGATACATCAATCTCCTTTGACAATGCTCCGGCGGAAATGGCATCGGGGCCTGTCATCCGGCAGACCATTTTGTCTTTGAACATTTGAGAGTACGGCATGTCAACCTCCAAGCCCCCAAGTTGATTGTTTGGGTCGCACGGAAGTGACAACTATCCTGACACAGGGGGGTAATCCTCTTCCCATGCGGGAATGAAAGCCTCATCCATCCAGGAAAAGGCCGGTGACACGCCCAATAGGCACAGCAGAAAACCCAGAAAAAAACACCGCAGTCCCATCCCATCCTCCCTTTTAAAAAAAAATCCACGCCCTTTTTTCATTTTAAAGCTCCTCCGGCAGCACGGCCGTGACCTGACCAATGTCTGCCGCATCCGAAAAAAGCATGACCAGACGATCAAAGCCCAGGGCATTGCCCGTGGCGGGCGGCATGTGGCCGAGAGCCTCCAGAAAAACCCCGGCCTCGGGATAGGCCCTTTTACCAAGCCGCGCCCTTTCCGCCGCCGCTTCCCGGAAGCGGGCCGCCTGCTCTTCTGCGTCCACAAGCTCGGTGTAGGCATTGCACAGCTCCACGCCGCAGATGTACAGCTCAAAACGCTCGGCAAAGGCGGGATTTTCCGGCTTCATGCGGGCAAGGGAGGCTTCGGATGCGGGATAGTCATAAAGAAAAACGGGTCTTTCCCGGCCAAGCTCCGGCTCAATGTCAAGGCCCATCACTTCGTTGAAGCAGCCCTTTTCCAGAGCCTCTTCCAGGGACATGCCCCCGTGGCGTAAAAAGGCGTCCGCAACGGAAAGCCTTTCAAAGGGCGGGGTCAGATCAAAGGGCCTTCCCTGCCAGGAAAGGCGGAGACCTTTCTTCAGGGCCCCCGCCACATGGCAGAGGAGGCTTTCCGTTTCCGCCATCATGTAGCGGTAATCCTCCGCCTTCACATACCACTCCAGCAGCGTCATTTCAGGAAGATGCCTTGCCCCCCGCTCCCCGGCCCGGAAGCAGCGGGCCAGCTGGAAGATCCTGTCAAACCCCGAGGCCAGAAGCTCCTTCATGGCCAGCTCCGGAGAGGCCTGAAGAAAAGCGCCGGAAGCCGCCACACAGTCAATGTGCACTTCCGGCGCGGGAGCCGGAATCCGCACCGGCGTTTCCACCTCCAGAAAGCCCCTTTGTGTAAAAAATTCCCGGATGGCCGCAGCCATCCGCATCCGTGTTTCCAGATGAGGCCGAATCCGCGCTCTGCGGAAGGCCCTGGCTTCCATGCCCAATGCGGCTCCTTTCAGCAAAAAAATAAAAATTCCTGCGGGATTGTGCGTCACACGAAACGGTGCCCACATCCCCGTCCCTTCTCCCATAGGGATTACCTTTACCCATACGTCCGGAGTCCGGAAATCAGGGGGCTTATATGGTCAAAAGGATGGGGCGCAACCCCTGTTTTTCTCCCCTTAGGTGAGAATATTTTTTATGGAACCCTCACCCCAGCCCTCTCCCAGAGGGAGAGGGGGCCCTGAGGATGGTTGTCTTTCTCCCTTCTCCCACTGGGAGAGGGAGAACAGAGAAAAAACGCCATCCTCAACGCCTACCGTTTTGACCTACAGGCCGGAAACAAAGATCCGCCCCTAGCTCAGATTCTTTTTCAGATAGCGGTCCCCACTGCGATCCTGGAGATAGGCCTTGTCCGCTCCGGATGCCTTCCCGTACCATTCTTCCCCCTGGGCCTTGCAGGCCGGGCAGGCATTCACGGGAATATGCACGCCGATGATGCGCCAGCCCCGGTCGGACTGGCTTTCGATGCGGAAAGCTCCCGCGCAGTCCGTGCAGGCCCGCAGCAGCTCCCTCTGCTTCTCATGAATGCCGTCCGTATCGTACATGATGGAGCGGGAACGCTCATGGAAGTCCTTTTTGCCGAAAACCTTCCGGGAAAGCTCCGGCCCCCGCCGCCCCCACTGTTCCATCACCCGCTCACAGACCTTGTGGATATACTGGATCGTGTCCCGTGATTCCCTCAGTCCTGCGGGATTGTAGTCCGGCTCCCGCACATGGCGGTAGTCGAGGCCCGCCATGGCGAGAATGATGCCCGCATTCACATAGGGCAGGGCCGCCTCAATGGAATAGCCTCCTTCCAGCACGGCAATGTGGGGGTTGAGAAGCTCCGTGAGTCTTGCATAGCCCTGGGCCGTGAAATTCATGTTGGTGATGGGGTCGCTGTAATGGTTGTCCTGACCTGCGGAATTGATGATGAGATCCGGTTTGAAATCATCGAGTATGGGCAGGACGGCGTTTTCCACCGTATAGAGATAGCCCTCCTCTGAGGTGTGGGGCGGCAGGGGAATGTTCACCGTATAGCCTGCGGCATTGGGCCCGCCCAGCTCCTCCATGAAGCCCGACCCCGGATACAGGGTGCGCCCGTCCTGATGCAGGGAGACAAAAAGCACATCCGGATCATGCCAGTAGATGTCCTGGGTGCCGTCTCCGTGGTGGCAGTCCGTATCCACGATGGCGATGCGCTTCACGCCCCAGTGGCTGCGCAGGTATTCCACCATGATGGCTTCGATGTTGATGTTGCAGAATCCCCGGCCCCCGTGCACCACCCGCATGGCATGGTGCCCCGGCGGACGCACCAGGGCGAAGCCCTTTTCAATGCGGCCTTCCATCAGCGCGCGGGCAATGGCCCTGGCCCCGCCTGCGGACACATAATGGCTGTTTGTGGTCACCGTGGGTTCGTCCGGAACGCAGAAGTGGGCCCTCTGGATCTCCTGATCCGTGACCAGATCCGGCTTGAACTCCTGAATCCCTTCGATGTCCATGAGGCCTTCTTCAAAAATCTGATCCTGGGTATAGAGAAGACGCTCCTCCCGCTCCGGATGGCTGGGATCGATGGCCCAGTCAAAGGCCGGAAAAAACACCAGTCCTGTTTTGTGCCTGGCTTTGAGCATCATCCCCTCCCCCCGTTCCGAATCAGTCCGGGCCGCACCTGGGCCCGCACCCGAATGTTTCTGCCTGCACGGCGATAGCCCCGCATCATGGAAAACTCCTGGGCTTCCAGCACCTCCACCTCAAGGCCTTCCGCATCCGCACCCAGACGCAGGGCCTTCTGGCGCACCAGATCCCCGGCAAGACGGATGGCATCCTCCATGGTGAAGGCAATGGGCGCTTCTTTGGAATAGCCCTCCTCCGGAGCCCGCACAAAGCCCCGCTGGGTATCCGCCAGCACGGTGACCGCGCAGGTGGTGCGGGCCAGGGCCGCACCAATGGCATTGGCCACCCCCCAATCCGGAACCGCCCGGGCGTCAAGGCCGGAAGCTCCGGCAAGCCCTTCTGCCAGCACGGCTGCAGGCCCGCCCATCACAAGGAGGGCTTCGGGCTTCACGGTATAGCCTTCCAACATCTCATGGAGGGTGTAAACGGGCCGGGCATTGATGGCCTCCACCATGGAAAAGGCCGCATCCCGGATTTTTTCGCAAAGGTTTTTCAGCACAAAGCGCGAAACGGCTTCCGCATCCATGTCCAGGCTGGCCCCGAGGATTTCCATACCCCTCAACGCCGCCGCCCTGTCGCCGCCTTCATAGAGGCCGAGCACGGCCATGGCGTCCGTTGGCGTAGGCACTGGCCCCCCAAGGCAGAGGGCCGGGCCTTTTCGGTCCGGGCCGATGGCAAGCTGTTTTTCCCTCACCTTCAGCTCCGAGTCTCCGCCAAGGCCGATGCTTACACTTTTCAAGGCCCGGAACAGGGTCTTCACCCCGCCCACTTCCGCGCCCAGAGGCTCCAGAACCGGCACCCCGCTGATGAGAACGGCCATGTCCGTGGTGGTGCCGCCGATGTCCAGCACCAGCACGTCCTTTCCCGGAGGCGCATGGGGAATGGCGCCCATGACACTGGCCGAAGGCCCGGAAAGCACCGTTTCACCGGGACACTCCAGGGCCGCATCCAGGGAAAAGGTGCCGCCGTCGGCTTTGAGCACATGAACCGGGGCGGTGATCCCCCTGGCGCTGAAGGCTTCCAGCACGGCTTTTCTGAAGGCGTCATAGGCCCCGTGAACGGCGGCATTCAGCCAGCAGGAGGCGATGCGCCGGGGAAAATTCAGCACCCCGGACATGCGATGCCCGCAGAAAACCGTGTCAAAGCGGCCTTTCGCCGCCTTTTCCATGGCCTCTTCATGGGCGGGGTTGCGCACGGAAAACTTGGTGACCAGACCCAGCGCCGAAATCCCCTCTTCCCGGATGCGGGTCAGGGCCTTTTCCACTTCCCCCCTGTCAAGGGCTGCGATTTCCGCTCCCCGGTGATCCAGTGCCCCCTTCACCACATGAAAGGAGGGGCCGATGGCGTGAAGCCCCGGATCCATGCCGGGGCCTGCGGCCACCACCATGCCCACGGGGGTGAGGGTGTTGCGGATCACGCTGTTGGTGGTGAGTGTGGTGGAAAGCACCACGCGCCTGATGGTTTCGGGCTTCACGCCCGCCAGCACCCCATCCACGCCCCGGATGACGGTGGAAACCAGATCTCCGTGATCCGTCACTTCCTTGGCCCTGGCCACAAGCCCTTCGGGGCCCAGCAGCACCACATCCGTATGGGTGCCGCCCACATCCAGTCCGATGATCATGGAACCTCCTTATTCTTACACTCAGGGCAGAAAAAGCCCCCTCATCCATGTGCCCATAGCTTCACGGGTATGGGGCAGGCTACCCAATACGGGGAGAATCTGTCAATTCAGACGCAGAAAAAGATTCAGACCTGCCCCCTCCTTTTGTTTTGCATACGAATTTTTAAAACCCGGCTTTCCGGCCTTGTCAAGAAGGGGGATTTGCACTATTTCTGGAGCCATGAAGATTTTGGGGAAAAGCACCCGGTGCTTTGTACTCCAGAGAAAAAGCCACTGACAACGGGGCAGAGGCCCCACAACCCCCCAGGAGATACCCATGGCCATTGTTGAATGGGAAAAGGATGAATCCGTCGCCATCATCCGCATGAATGCAGGCGAAAACCGCCACAATATGGACTTCGGAAAAGCCCTCTGCGCTGCTATGGATGAGGCCCTTGCCGATGCGGAAATCAAAGCCATTGTCCTCACAGGAACCGATGGCAAAAACTTCAGTCAGGGTATCGATCTTGGGTGGCTGGGCGGTAAACTGAACGACCAGGATTACCAGGCCATGAAGGACTTCATGTACCTGATGAACGAGGTCTTCAAAAAACTGCTCACCGTACCCGTGCCCACCATCGCTGCCATCAGCGGCCATGCCTTCGGTAACGGCGCCATCTTAAGCTGTGCCTGCGATTTCCGCTTCATGCGGGCCGACCGGGGCTATTTCTGCTTTCCGGAAGTGGATCTCGGCATTCCCTTCCTGCCGGGCATGATTGCCTTCTGCAAGAAAGCCTTCCCCTACTACCGTTTCAATGAAATGAAGCTCACGGGCAGACGGGTGGGAGCCGCAGAACTGGAAGCAGATCATGTCATCACCAAGGCCTGCGACAGCCTCGAAAGCCTCTTGACGGAATCCGTGGCCTTTGCCAAGACCTTCCAGAAAAAGCGGGGCATCTTCGGTGAGCACAAAAAACGCCTGCACAAAGAGATCCTCGAAATCATGGACGTTGAAGACAAGCCCGTGATTGAATCCCTCGCCCTCTTCATTGCAGACTGATCCCTGCCTGAAATGGACGCTCCCCGGAGTGTCCATTTCTGCACCCCAAAACCCCTCCTGCCCTTAGATTTCAGAGTGCCATCTCCATCCATCTTTTTTTGACACCAAAAATAAGCCCCCATTTCCTTGACAGTCCCGCCACTTTCCGTATTACTCACGCTGGTGAAATCAAACCCGCCCCCATGCCCTTCTTAAGGGAGGAAGGCCGGTTCGGTTCACGGGGAAGGGCCGCAGACTCCTTTCTTTTCCCTACCGTTTCATGCCATTCAGGCCATGCCAATGCCGGAGTTGTTATGCACGATCCTTTCAGCACCCGCACCCGCTACCGCAGCAGCATGGGCCGCAAAGATCTTGTGGCCTTTCGCATCACAGAAGCGGAAAGCGATCTTCACATCCAGGCCTGCCGGGATCTTGCCAGTCCTGCCCGCAAGGAACTTCTGAGGCTGCGCAGGGAAATCCGCGACTACATCAGAAAATCTCCCCTTTTTCAGGAAACCCTCCGGCCCTGGCCCGATGATCCTGAAGCGTCCCCACTGGTGCAGAGTATGATCGATGCCGGAAAACGGGCAGGTGTCGGGCCTATGGCGGCCATTGCCGGAGCCATTGCAGAAGCCCTGGGCAGAAAACTCCTGCTCCGCTCCGCCGAAGTCCTTGTGGAAAATGGCGGCGATCTCTTTGTCTGTTCAAAACAGCCCCTGACGCTGGGGCTGTATGCGGGCGACAGCCCCTTTTCCGGTAAAATCGGCTTTTGCATCCCTGCCCCGGAAAAAGGCATGGGAATCTGTACCTCCTCAGGAACACTGGGGCATTCCTTGAGTTTCGGCCGTGCGGATGCGGCTGTCATCATCAGTCCCGACGCCGCTGTGGCCGATGCCTTTGCAACAGCCATGGCCAACCGGATTCAAAAACCTGAAGATGTGGACAGGCTGATTGAAGAGGCCAGGGACATCCGGGAAATCCATGCCATGATTCTCGTGAAGGGTGATCGTCTTGCCGTCTTTGGAAATGTGGAGATGGTGGGAATACCGCAAAAAAAAAGCTGAAGACTTTCGGCCTTTTTTCTGGGAAAGGGATTTGCCCCCCTAAAAAGATGTTGAATTTACCCCTCAAAAAACGTATCAAAAAAACTACGTTTTTCTTCAGATATCAGGAAAACCGCCATTTTATGCCTTCCATGGAAAATCAGGGTCACAAAAATACGGTGTTCTCTGATATAACAATCAAACACATGAAAAATTTCATTTTTTCACCTTGGGAGAAGGAACTCCATGAAACACATCAAATTTGTCCTGACCCTCCTTATCCTTGGATTCATTGCCCTTGTTGTCTATCAGAATCAGGGTTTCTTTTTCCAGCCCCATACCCTCTCCGTTAATTTCTATTTTTTTCAGTTTAATTTTCCCGAAACCCAGATGGCGGTGTACTGGGTTCTCTGTTTTGCAGCAGGCTTTATCATCGTACTTTTCCCCAACATCGTACTCCGTCTCCGTGCTGCGGCCAGGCTGCGCCTGCTTCAGAAGGAAAACCTTGAGCAAAAAGAAACCATCGCCATGCTGGAAGAAAAGCTTGGAAACCGGATGTCCGGAATGGCCGAGGACTGTGAAGAAAACCCGGCCCCCTGAAATCAATAGCCCTGTATCCACAGCGATACCTTCGTCTTTCAGAATCTATCCCTCTTCGGCCCGGCGCATTTTCGTCGGGCCGAAGCCGTCTTGAAAAACCAGCCCGGAGCCGCAACGGAGTCCCATGAGCAGCCATGCCGCCACCACCCCCATGATGATGCAGTATCTGGATCTTAAGGCCCAGTATCCGGATTGTCTTCTCTTTTACCGCATGGGCGATTTTTATGAAATGTTCCACGAAGATGCGGAAACCGCCTCCCGGGTGCTGGACATCACGCTCACGGCACGCAACCGCAAAGATCCGGATGCCATCCCCATGTGCGGTGTTCCCGTTAAATCCGCAGAGCTTTACATGGCCAGACTCGTTCAGGCGAATTTCAAGGTGGCCATCTGCGAACAGATGGAGGATCCCGCCAAGGCCAAAGGGCTTGTCAGACGCGATGTGGTACGCATCCTCACCCCCGGTATGCTGGTGGAAGAGCATCTTCTGGATGACAGAAACAACAATTTTGTGGTGGCCCTTCTCTTTCAGGGCAATACCTGGGGCATCGCCTGTCTGGATCTTTCCACCGCCGTTTTCCGCATGACGGAAACCCGCTCCCGGAGTGCCGTACGGGATGAACTGGCCCGTATCCGGCCAAGGGAGATCCTCATTCCCGAAGATTTTGACATGCATACGGACAGAACCCTTCTGGGTGCAGCCTTCCAGCAGTCCCGCATCAGCCCCGCACCCCAGACAGACTTCCTTCCCGCAAGGGGCCGGAGTATTCTTCTGGAACAGTTTGGCGTCCGGAGTCTGGACAGTTTCGGCATCCGCAAGGCCGGAGCCGGAGTGGCCGCCGCAGGGGCTCTGATCCACTATGTACGGGAAACCCAGAAGCAGGATGTCACCCATATTCAGGGCCTTCAGCTCTATGCCCTGGACGGCGTGCTTCTCATTGATGACACCACCTTCCGCAATCTGGAACTGACGGAAAACCTCCGGGACAACAGCCCAAAAGGCAGCCTGCTCCATACCCTGGACAAAACCCTCACCGCCATGGGAGCCCGAACCCTTCGCCAGTGGCTGACCTATCCCCTTATGGACAAAGCCGCCATGGAAAAACGGCATCAGGCCGTGGAGCTGGCCCTCACCCATCCCCTGATCCGCAGGCAGATCCGGGAAAAACTCAGGCACACCCATGATCTTGAACGCATCAGCACCCGCATTGCCATGGGCCGCTGCCATCCGAGGGATCTCCTGGCCCTGCGAACCTCTTTGTTCACCCTGCCCGATCTCCTCACCCCCCTGGAACCCCTCCCTTCCCCCCTGCTTTCCTTTGCAGGGGATATGGAAAAACTGCTGGAACTTGCCCGTACCCTGGATGCCGCCATCCGGGAGGATGCACCGGTCAATCCGGATCAGGGTGAAATCATCCGCACCGGCTTCAACCCGGAACTGGATACCCTCATCGCCATGGCAACGGACGGCAAAAGTTACCTGGCAGGCCTTGAGATCCGGGAACGGGAAAGGACGGGCATCAGTACCCTCAAGGTACGCTTCAACCGGGTTTTCGGATACTTCATCGAAGTTTCCAAAGCCCAGGCCAAATCCGTTCCGCCGGATTATGTGCGCAAACAGACCCTCGTCAATGCGGAACGCTACATCACCGATGAGCTGAAAATTTTTGAAGACAGGGTGTTAAACGCCCAGGAAGAACGGACACGGATGGAGCTGGCCCTCTTTGAAGAGCTGCGCCAGAAAGCCACGGCCCTGCACCAGGACATCCTCCTTGCCGCCGATTTTCTGGCACGGGTGGATGTCTTCTTTTCCCTGGCCCAGCTTGCGGAAGAAAAGCAGTATATCCGGCCCGAAATGACCGAAGACGGTATTCTGGATATCCGGGAAGGGCGTCATCCCGTTGTGGAGGGCATGCTGAAAGACCAGCGCTATGTGCCCAATTCCATCTACATGGACAACAGCGCCTCCCAGGTGCTCATCATCACAGGGCCGAACATGGCGGGGAAATCGACGGTGCTGCGTCAGGTGGCCCTTATTGTTCTTATGGCCCAGATGGGCAGCTTTGTACCCGCAGCCGCTGCCCGCATTTCCATCACAGACCGCATTTTCACCCGCGTCGGTGCTTCGGACAATCTGGCTCAGGGCCAGTCCACCTTCATGGTGGAAATGGAGGAAGCGGCCAACATTCTCCACAATGCCAGCCCGGACAGCCTGGTCATCATGGATGAAATCGGACGGGGAACCAGTACCTTTGATGGCCTCAGTATCGCATGGGCGGTGGCGGAATATCTCCACAACCTGAAAAAAAAGGGGGTCAAAACCCTGTTTGCCACCCATTACCATGAAATGACCCAGCTTGCCGAAAACCTGCCCAGGGTAAAAAACTTCTGTGTGGCTGTACGGGAATTCGAGGAGACCATCATCTTTCTCCACAAACTGATACCCGGCGGGGCCAATCGCAGTTATGGCATCCAGGTGGCAAAGCTTGCCGGACTTCCGGATTCTGTGATACACCGTGCAGGCGTTCTGCTGGATCGTGTGGAAAACGGAAAACCCCTCTGGGAAGAGGGAGGCTGCCTCCAGGAGGGCCGCCGTGAAGATCCGAGGCAGATGCGCCTTTTCCCAGGGCCTGAGACAGCCATTGTCACCATGCTCAAGGAAATGGATCCCAACACCATGACCCCCATGGAGGCCATGCATATCCTTTTTATCCTGAAGGAAAAAGCCATGGCAACGGAAGCCAAACAGGGATAAGTCAAGGAACTCCCAGCCCCATGCGTATTGCGATACACACCCACAGCACGTTCCCGGCAGAGTCTGCATCTCCCCTTTTCCTGCGGATTTCCTTCTTTTTTGGGGTCTTCCTCTGCTTTGCCCTGCTCCTTCCGGCCAGTATCCGGGCCAATTCCGTGCGCAGTCTTTACCTTGAAACGGACAAAGCCTTTCAAAGGCTTCAGAAAGATACGGAAAAACGCAAGTTCCGCTCCAACTGGGAAGAAATCGCTCAAAATTTTGAAACCGCCTACGACAGGGATCCTCTGGATACCTGGGCCCCCGCCTCCCTCTACCGTGCAGGCGAAACCTACCTTGCCCTGGCACGGTTTTCCGGTCGCAGCAGCGACAGGGAAAAAGCCATTGCCTTCTTCCGCAGAACCTTTCAGGAATGCCCCAAAAGCCGCTACAAATTTCACGCAGAAGACCAGTTAAAGGAACTGGGTGCCCCCCTGCACGCCTCCGCTGCTCCCAGAATTATTTCCGAACCTCCTGCCCCCCCTCCGCTGCCCGCAGCCCAGACCGGGCCACCGGTAAAAAATGCAAAAACCACCCGACCCGAAGAAAAGATATCCCTGCCCCCACCGGTCTCCCCCCTTCTTGCATCGGCCTCTCCGGTTCTCCCGCTTCTGGTTCAGGAAAATCCGACGGAGAAATCCCCTGCCGGCCATCCCGCAGGAATGGATGAGAAGACCCGGAACACTACCGGCCTGGGACTTATCCGGGGACTGCGTTACCAGACCTACCCCAACCGCACCCGTATTGTGGTGGATGCGGATGATGAAATCGCCTATGCCTACAACGACCTGAACCGGGACAAGGCCAATGGCCTGCCCCCCAGAGTCTATGTGGATTTCAATAAAGCCACGCTGATGGACGATGTTCCTGCGGCTATCGAAATTAACGATCCCCAGGTCAAGGTCATCCGTATTGCCCGGAACACCCAGGATCGGGTACGTCTGGTGATGGATCTCGATAAATCCAGGGACTTCAAGGTGTTTCAGCTGTTTGATCCCCACAGGACGGTCATTGACATCTGGGGAGAAAGCAAGCCCTCCGACCGGCCCGAACTTGCGGCCTCCCTGCCCCCCGCAGCCCTGCCCCCTGTGGAACTCCCCCCTCCCGGCACTGTCAATGCCGGTGCCATCCGCAGGCAGTTTGTCCTGGGGGTGCACCGCATTGTCCTTGACCCCGGACATGGGGGAAAAGATCCCGGTGCCGTGGGACACAGCAAAGGGATTCTGGAAAAGGACGTCAATCTCCAGATGGCAAAGGTGGTGGCGGAAAAACTGCGCAAGGCACTGAAGTGTGAAGTCCTGCTCACCCGCACCGACGATACCTATCTGGCCCTTGAGGAACGCACCCAGTTTGCCAACCAGAAAAAGGCGGATCTTTTTATTTCCATTCATACCAACGCGGCCCTCAACCGCAAGGCCCAGGGCATTGAGACCTATTTCCTGAACCTGGCCACGGATGAGGAATCCATCGCTGTAGCCGCCCGTGAAAACGCAACCTCCACCAAAAACATCAGCGATCTTCAGACCATACTCAATGATCTGATGCAGAATGCCAAAATCAATGAGTCCAGCCGTCTGGCTTCCTATGTCCAGCGGGGGATGTTCACCAGCGTCCGTCCCCACTACAAGGACATCAGCGACAAGGGTGTGAAACAGGCGCCCTTCTATGTGCTTCTCGGTGCCCAGATGCCCTCCATTCTCATTGAAACGGGTTTCATCACCCATCCCAAAGAGTCCAAACGCCTTACCAGCACCCAGTACCAGAACCGTCTTGCCGACGGTGTTGTGGAGGGGGTGCGGCGGTATATCCAGGATCATTTTCCCCAGAACACCGGTACAACCCCCTGACCCCAACCCCGGAACAAAGGAGCTTCCATGGAAAACTGCATTTTCTGTAAAATCATCAACAAAGAAATTCCCACGGATTTTCTCATGGAAACCGACGATCTGCTGGTCTTCCGGGATATCCGGCCCCAGGCTCCCGTGCACCTTCTCATCGTTCCCAGAGAACATATCCGCAGTATCAACGACATCAGGGAAAACCATACCCTGCTTCTCGGCAAACTCCTTCTTGCGGCAAAGGAAATGGCAGCAAAGGAAGGCATCCATGCCAGCGGCTACAAACTTCAGTTCAACGTGGAAAAAGGAGGGGGTCAGGAAGTTTTCCACCTCCATCTCCACCTCATCGGAGGATGGAAAAAAGACTCCTGAAGGCGTCCCCTGCCGCATGCCGGGCTAGATTCTGAAAACCGGGTTCTGAAAAAAAGGAAGGCTTCCATTGGAAAACGCTGAATCGTCTCTCCCTGCATCCGAAAGCCCCCGTGATTCCCTGGATGCCCTCCTTCGCGTCAGACCTCTGGACAGCCACCTTGCGGCCCTTCTGCAACGCCTGGACCCGGACATGTCCCCCACCCTGAACCTTGCGGTGACCCTCCTTTCCGCCCGTACCCGGGAAGGCCATGTCTGTCTGGATCTGGCCGGACGCGACGGAATCTGGCCCAGGGTGGCCCGCATGGCGGGGGTGGAACCGGGCCTTGATGTCTGCCGCAGACAGATGGACGTATCCCCCCTGGTGGGCCAGCAGCCCGAAGATGTCAAACCCCTCATGCTCATGGGAAACCGCCTTTACCTGCGCCGTTACTTCCGGGCTGAAAACAGGGTGGCCCAGGGGCTTCTCCGCCGGGCCGAAACAACACTGCCCCTACCGGATCACAGGGCCCTGAAAGATGCCCTCCAGCGCTTTTTCCCGGAGCAGGATCCCGAGAATGCCAATATGCAGAAAATCGCCGCCCTGACTGCGGCGATGAAAGCCCTCTGCGTCATCGTTGGCGGCCCCGGAACGGGAAAAACCACAACCGTATGCCGTCTTCTGGCCACCCTCTGCACCCTGGCCGAAACCCCGCCGGAAGTGGTGCTGACCGCACCTACGGGCAAGGCCGCAGGACGGCTCGGAGCCTCCATGATGGCGGGAAAATCGGGCCTCCCCCCCCTTCCCCCAGACCACCTTGCCGCCATTCCCGAATCCGCATCCACCCTGCACCGGCTGCTGGGGCTGGGGCATGGCCGTCCTCCCCGCCACCATGGGGGCAATCCCCTTTCCGCAGACCTTGTGGTAGTGGATGAGGTGTCCATGGTGGATCTTTTCCTCATGGCCCGCCTCATGGATGCCCTGAAACCCAATGCCCGCCTCATCCTGCTCGGTGACCGCTTCCAGCTTTCCAGTGTACTGCCCGGTGCTGTTCTGGGCGAAATCTGCAAGGGTACCACAGACCAGCGCTCCAGTGCCTTTCTCCAGGATTTTGAAGCGGTGCTGGGAAAGCCCCTGCCCTTTGCCTCCCAGACGCGGCTTCCCGCCATGGCAGACTGCGTGGTGACGCTTTCCCGGAGCTGGCGTTTTGAGGCCTCAGGGGGGATCGGCAGACTGGCCCGCAGCCTGAACGCAGGCAAGGGGGAAGAGCTTGTCCGTATGCTGGAAGCGGGAGAAGAAGAGGCCATTTCCTGGCTTCCCATGGCGGGAAGCGGAAATCTGGAAGCAGGGCTTAAGGATCTTGTATCCCAGGGCTTTGCGGATCTCGTACAGGCCAAAACCCCTGAAGCCGCCTTTGAAGCCCTGGAGCGTTTCCGCATCCTCTGCGTACTCCGTCAGGGCCCCTTCGGGGCAGAAGGGATCAATACCCTGGTGGAAAGCCTCCTGGAAAAGGAAGGCCTCATCCGGCTTACGGGCCCCTGGTATGCGGGACGTCCCGTCATTGTGCTGAAAAACGATCCTGCCAGCGGACTTTTCAACGGGGATGTGGGCATCACCTTAAAGGATGCACAGAGCGGGGAGCTTTGCGTGTATTTCCCTGCTGAAGGTGGCGGGTTCCGGGCCTTTCATCCCCTGCGCCTTCCGGAGGTGGAAACGGTTTTCGCCATGACCGTGCACAAAAGCCAGGGCTCGGAATTCGACGGGGTGCTGCTGCTCCTGCCCGACCGGGATGTGCCTGTACTGACCCGTGAAATCCTGTATACCGCCGTGACCCGTGCCAGAAAAACGGTGGGGATTGCGGGCAGATCCGAGATCCTGATGCTGGGAACAGGCCGCACGGTGAGGCGGGCTTCCGGCCTGGGGGAAGCCCTGTGGAAAGTCTGACGGTCAGGGGATACGGCCCTCCCGGCCCATGCCACACCCAAAGTGGCCGGAGAAAGAAAATTATCCGGGAACCAGGGATTCCTGCAAAGACGCTCCCCTCTCTTCAGAAATCAGGGCCGTGAACACGGCAATATCTCCCCTGCGACCAAAAATGTGCAGTCTGTCCCCTGCCGCCAGCACCCGCAGGGGAGAGGGATTGGGCAGCATCTCCCCGTCCCGGTCGATGGCCAGAATGCTGACCCCGTAACGTTCCCGGATCGCACTTTCCACAAGGTTCTTCCCGCAAAAAGGGGATCCCTGGGGCAGACGGATGGTGGCAATGTCCGCATCCGGCACCTTGCAGGCAATGCGGCTGCATGCGGCTTCAAAAATCTCCCCCCGGAACATGGCGTACCCGTCTTTGCGGATCTCCGCCACAAAGGCCGCAATGTCCGCTCTGGGGACATGGTAGTGGTTGAGCAGACGGGAGACGATTTCCACGGAAGTTTCAAATTCCTCGGGAATCACCTCGTCTGCACCCAGATCGTACAGCTCCGCCATTTCCGTTACATAGGAGGTGCGCACAACGATATGCAGGCCGGGATTCATCCGCCTTGCCGTGACCGTGGCCCTGCGGATGGCCACGGGATCATTCACCGCCACCACCAGGGCGCTGGCCTTTTCAATATGGGCATGTTCCAGAATGGCGGACTGCCCCGCATCCCCGAAGATCACCTTCTCCCCCTTTTCCCGGAGCCTGCGTACGGTCTCGGGATTCACTTCAATGACACAGAAGGCAATGCCGGACTGTCTTGCCGCATCGGCAATCTGACGTCCGCAGAGACCAAAGCCCACAATCACGAGATGCTCCTTCAGACCTTCGGCATGATCCGGGGTCTCTTCTTCCGCCTTTGCCGCAGGCAGAAGGGTTTCCACCTTCCCCGCCACAAGGGCCAGAAAGGGCGACAGGGCCATGGACAGAACCGCCACCGCCACCACCAGCGACGCCTGGGATTCAGACACAAGACCCAGGGGGGAGGCTGCGGCAAGCACCACAAACCCGAATTCCCCCACCTGGGCCAGCATCATCCCGGTGGGCAGGGCCACGCTCAAAGGATAGCCCGTCATGCGTACGGCAAAGGCGGCCGCCGCCACCTTGATCCCCACAAGGCCAAGGGTGGCAAGGAAAACCGCAACAGGCCGTTCCACAAAAATCCAGGGATCCAGCAGCATCCCCACAAAAACAAAAAAGAAAAAGGCGAAGACATCCCGCAAAGGCTGGATATTGCCCATGGCCTCATGGCTGTATTCGGATTCGGAGACCACAAGCCCCGCAAGAAAGGCTCCCAGAGCCAGAGAAAGGCCTGCGGCTGCGGTGAGCATGGTAATCCCCGCGCATAAGGCCACAATGGTGAGCAGAAAAAGTTCCCGGCTGCGGGTTCGCACCACTTTGTAGAGAAGCCAGGGAATCACCTTTCTGGCCGTTGCCAGGGTGGCCACCACGATCAGCACGGCCTTCGCCACCAGAAGGGCCTGCTCGCCAGCGGAAATATCCTTTCCCGCAAGAAGGGGCAGAAGCAGGATCACGGGCACCACAGCCAGATCCTGAAAGATGAGAATGCCAAGACTGTTTCTTCCCAGAGGGGCATCCATGCGGCCCCGCTCCTGAAGAAGACGCAGCACGATAACCGTACTGCTCACCGCAGCCAGAAGCCCGAAAAAAAGACTCTGGCCCAAAGGCAGCCCCAGGAGCAGGCAGGCCGCTCCCACGATGGCTGCGGTTCCCCCCATCTGAAGACTGCCCCCCACGAGCACGGTATTGCGGATACGCCAGAGGGTATCCAGGGAGCACTCGATCCCTACCGCAAAAAGGAGCGCCACCACCCCGATTTCCGATAACACCTCCACTTCGTGGCTGGCGGAGACCAGCCCCATTCCATGGGGCCCCACCAGAATACCCGTCACAAAGAAGCCCACCACAGAGGGCAGGCGCAGACGATAACAGATGAGAAGAATGCCGCAGGCCAGCAGCACCATCCAGGTCAGATCCCGTAAGAGTCCAAGTTCCATTGCCATGCCTCCATAAAAGTTACCGCAGGAATCCCGGATATGCCCAGAAGTCCCAGCCAGAAACATCCTCCTGTGCCTGACCCATGGAGAAAAACACCTCAAAAGTCAATGGGGCTTTTTCTTCATTCTGCATTTCTGCTATACCCTTTCCCCATCCGGGCCCTGGCTCCGGATCAGAACCTGCATCTACTTCAGGAAGCATTCTTCATGATTTCCCCGGGCTTCCGGGCCTTTGGAAGGGAAATTTCCTGGAACATCCGAATCCATAAGGAGAAATTCATGCGTCCCATCCGCATCGGAACCCGAAAAAGCCTTCTCGCCCTCTGGCAGGCCGAACATGTGGCCCGTCTGCTACAGGAGGCGGGGATGCAGACCGAACTCGTTCCTCTGGAAACCAAGGGAGACAAGATCCTCGATGTATCCATCGCCAAAATCGGCTCCAAGGGTGTGTTCACCGAAGAAATCGAGGCAGCCCTTGTCTCCGGTGAGATGGACATTGCCGTGCACAGTGCCAAGGACATGCAGTCCGTCCTGCCCGAAGGCTTTGAGCTGATTGCCTTCACGGAAAGGGAATATCCCGGCGACGTGCTGGTGAGCCGCAGCCCCCAGGCCACCCTCAGCGATCCCGCAAAGCCCCTCACCGTGGGTACCTCCTCGGTGCGGCGGGTGGCCCTTCTGAGACATGCCCACCCCCATATCCGCATCAAAGACATGCGGGGCAATCTCCAGACCCGTATCCGCAAGATGGACGAAGGCCAGTGCGACGCCCTGCTCCTCGCCTTTGCCGGTGTACACCGCATGGGCTACGATACCCTGATCACCGAAAAACTGCCCCTTTCCCTCTTCACCCCTCCCGTGGGTCAGGGCTGCATCGCCATCGAGGCCTTCAGCCATCTGGATCCGGAACGCAAAGCCCGCATCCGGAACGCCCTCAACCATGAAGACACGGAAAGCCGTCTTCTCGCGGAACGGGCCTACCTGCGCCGCCTCGAGGGCGGATGCAGCATTCCGGCCTTCGCCCTTGCGGAACTTGAAAACAATACCCTCACCCTTTCAGCGGGCATCATTGATACGGAAGGTGTGCGGCTTGTGAAGGAAACGGTATCCGGCCCCAGACATGCGGCGGAAAACCTCGGCCACGCCCTTGCGGGCAGCATCCTTGACAAAGGAGGCCGGGAGATTCTTGCGGCCATCCGCAGGGAACGCATGGGAGAACCAGGCTGACAGAAGGGGGGGAGTGGCCAGGGCCACTCCGTCCTCTGGAACCTCTGACCTTTCTGGATCCTTCCCTGTCCTCCCCCCCCTCCTCCCACCCCCCCACAATCGTCATTATTTTGACGAAAACCTTGACAAACCCAAGCCCAGCCGCTAGGCTTTCCCCATGTCAAAAACCAGAACCACCATAAAAATATAAATATTTCAGACTTCTATGCGGAAATATCGAAAAATACATTTCGTGCAATGTTTTTGGGCCTCCACTCCATAGCTCCCTGTCCCAAAAACAATCAACACCTCCAATACAAAAAAAGGAAATCCATGGAATCCAGCCACACCGTTGAAAAAATCGGGGGCAGCTCCATGTCCCGTTTTGCCGACGTCCTTCAGAACATCATCCTGGGAAAACGGAGCCCCGAAGAACTCTATCAGCGCATCTTTGTGGTTTCCGCCTATGCGGGAATCACCGACCTGCTTCTGGAACACAAAAAAACCAGGGAACCCGGCGTCTACGGTCTCTTTGCCAATGACGAGGCCTCCTGGGCCTGGGGGGATGCCCTCAACCGGGTAACGGAACGCATGTTTGCCATCAATGTGGAGCTGGCCCCCCTGGGACTTGACCGCATGGCAGCGGATCGTTTTGTCCGGGAACGCATTGAGGGGGCCAGAAGCTGCCTCCTTGATCTCACCCGGCTCTGCTCCTTCGGCCATTTCCAGCTGGAGGAACATCTCATGACAGTCCGGGAAATCCTCAGTGCCGTGGGCGAAGCCCACAGTGCCTTCAACACCGTTCAGATCCTGCAAAACTGCGGCATCAACGCAAAGCTTGTGGATCTTTCCGGATGGATGGAAGAATGCGCCCTGCCCATTGACGACAAAATCCGCTCTGTGTTTGCCGATCTTGACATCTCTCTCGAAATGCCCGTGGTCACCGGCTATACCCGCTGCAAGGAAGGGCTGATGGCAACTTTCGACAGGGGCTATTCGGAAATCACCTTCAGCCGGGTGGCCTGCATCACCGCCGCAAGGGAGGCCATCATCCACAAGGAGTTTCATTTAAGTTCCGGAGACCCCAGACTCATGGGCCCGGAAAATGTCAGCCCCATGGGGCGTACCAACTACGATGTGGCGGATCAGCTCTCGGATCTGGGCATGGAGGCCATTCATCCCCAGGCCGCCAAGGGGCTGCGTCAGGCGGGTATTCCCATCCGTGTAAAAAACACCTTTGAACCGGAACATCCCGGAACCATCATTGACGGTGCCTACAAAAGCCAGAACCCCTGCGTGGAAATCATTGCAGGCAGGGAAAGCGTCCTTGCCATTGAAATTTTCGATCAGGACAGGGTGGGAGCCTACGACCGGGAAGCTGGGGTCTGCGATATCTTCCGCAGATTCCGTATGCAGTCCATTGCCAAAAACCTCAATGCCAATACCCTGATTCATTATGTGGGCAGTTCCCTCAAAAGGGTGAACCGGCTCACGGAAGCTCTGGAAGAAGCCTTCCCCGGCGCGGAAGTCACGGTTCGCAAGGTGGCCCTCATCGCCGCCATCGGCAGCAATATGAAGGTTCCCGGCTTTCTTGCCACGGCAACGACGGCCCTGCACGGGGCCGGGGTGAACATCCTTGCCATGCAGCAATCCATCAGACAGGTTGACATGCAGTTCATTGTAGCCGAAGAAGACTATGCAAGGGCTGCCAAAGCCCTCCACAAAAGGCTTGTGGAGGATGTAGCCAGGAACAGAAACGATACAACGGAGGTCAAGACCATGGCCTCATAAGCGGAGCCCGCATGTTCAAACGCGATTTCAGCTACACGGTCTGGTGGAACCTCCTGCTCATCACCTTCGGCTGTATCCTGTATGCCATTGCCATCAAAGGCATCGCCGTCCCCCAGGCCTTTGTTCCCGGCGGCATGTTCGGCCTTGCCTCCCTCCTCTATTACCTCACCGGATTCCTGGAACCGGGCAGTTTCTACCTGGTGCTGAACATCCCCCTCATGATCCTCGGGGGGGTGCTCCTCAGCAAACGTTTTGTTCTGTACACCATCTGGGCCATCATCGTGACCACAGGGGCCTTTGCCCTGTCCACCTTTGAATTTCCCATTGAAAACCAGCTCTATGCCGCCATCAGCTGCGGCGTGATTTCCGGCATGGGGGCCGGTATTGTCCTGCGGTCCCTGGGCTCCAACGGCGGTCTCGACATCGTGGCCCTCGTCCTTTTACAGCGGTACAACATCGGCCTTGGAAAAACCTATTTCACCTTCAACCTCATTCTGTATCTGGCCAGCCTTGTGGCCCTGGAAGTGGATCTCGTCATTGCCTCCATCATCATGGTCTTTGTGTCCTCCGCCACCCTGGAATACAGCCTGTCCATGTTCAACCAGCGCAAGGTGGTCTTTGTCATCTCCAACGATTCCGATGCCATTGCCCGCAGGATCATCGAAGAGCTGGGCATGAGTTCCACCCTCATCCCTGCGGTGGGAGCCTACCTGCGCACGGAACGCCAGATCCTCATGACCGTTATCAACAACGTCCAGCTCAAACGCCTGGAAGAGATCGTTTTCACCCAGGATGCCAACGCCCTCTTCATTGTGGAAAACACCTTCTCCGTACTGGGTTCCTCCTTCTCCAAACGTAAAATTTATTAAATTCTGAACAAAATCAAATCAGTCAAAAACTTGACAGGCGAACCATCGCGTGCTATGGTTCGCCTGTTCTATTGCAAGATGCATCCGAAAAACGCCATACCCCAACCAAGGAGGCTCGCGCCCTTTTTTCCCTTTCACTGGAAAAATCAGGCCCTGTGATGAAACATCCCATATCCCCATACCACTTTCGCCAGCCCACACCCGCCGATGGCGGCAAACTCTGGGAGCTGGTACGCAACACTCCGGCCCTCGATCTCAATTCCGCCTACTACTATATCTATTTCGGCCACGCCTTTTCCCAAACCTCCCTGATCGCAGAAAAGGACAACCAGGTGGCAGGCTTCATCACAGGACTCTGCCCGCCGGAAACTCCGGATCGTCTTTTCATATGGCAGGTCTGCGTTGCCGCCGCCTGTCAGGGGCAGGGCCTGGGGCTTTCCATGCTGGATGCCCTCACACGAAACGTGCAGCCCCGGTGGGTGGATGCCACGGTGACCCCCTCCAACGGGGCCTCCATTGCCCTGTTCACGGCCCTTGCCCGGACACACAAAACCCCATGGACATTTCAGGAAGAAATTTTCCCCGCCTCCTGTTTTGGCACGGCAGGCCATGAAGCGGAAATCCTCTTTTCCATCGGCCCTCTTGTGCCCTGCTGACCGATGTCTTTTCGCGGCTCATGAAATTTTTCATGGCCCGGACTCAGCCTTGCAGTCCCATGGGGTACTTTCACAGCAGTGCCCCCTCCGTTCCAACGCTGGAGCACGGGAACGACAGCTTAAACACCAAAGCCATTTAAAAACAGATTCTTATCAGAAAAACTTATATTTTAAAGGAGATCAGCCATGCGCATATTTGAAGCCCTCGAATCCCAGGTTCGCGGATACATCCGCTCCTTTCCCACGGTGTTCGCCACTTCCAAAGGTGCCATTCTCACCGATGAAAACGGCAGGGACTACATCGACTTTTTCGCAGGGGCGGGCACCCTCAACTACGGCCACAACAACGAGCGCATCACCAAAGCCATGATCGCCTACCTCGAAGGCAACGGCGTTCTCCATGGCCTCGACATGGCCACCACCGCCAAGCGCCGTTTTCTTGAGAAATTTTCGTCCATCATCCTGGAACCAAGGAACATGGATTACAAAATCCAGTTTACCGGCCCCACAGGCACCAATGCCGTGGAAAGTGCGCTGAAACTGGCCCGCACCATCAAAGGGCGCTCCAATGTCGTGGCCTTCACCAACGGGTACCACGGCCTCACCATGGGTGCCCTTGCGGTCACGGGCAACACCTTTTACCGGGATGAGGCCCACATCAGCCGCTCCAACGTCAGTTTCATGCCCTTTGAGAACTATTTCGGCGACAGTGTGGACTCCCTGGCCTGCCTGCGCAAAATGATCGAAGACACCAGCTCCGGTCTTGATCTGCCCGCAGCCGTCATCGTGGAAACCATCCAGGCCGAAGGCGGCATCAACGTGGCCTCTGCCGAGTGGCTCAAAGGCCTTTCCGATCTCTGCCGGGAATTCGATATCCTGCTCATCATCGACGACATCCAGGTGGGCAACGGACGCACCGGCAACTTCTTCAGCTTCGAGTTCGCGGACATCAAACCCGACATCATCACCCTTTCCAAGGCCATCGGCGGCGGTCTTCCCATGGCCATCATCCTCATGCGTCCCGACCTCGACCAGTGGAAGCCCGGCGAACACACGGGCACCTTCCGGGGCAACAACCTCGCCTTTGTGGCCTGCACCGAGGCCCTTTCCTACTGGGACAACCCGGCTTTAAGTGAAGCCATTCAGTACAAGGGCGCACTCATGTACGAAGCCCTGGATGCCATGCGGAACCAGCATCCGGAACTGGAAGCCAATATCCGGGGCCGGGGCATGATCTGGGGTCTCGAGCTTCCGGAACGCAACCTCGCCCGCACGGTGGTGGAAACCTGCTTTGAAAAGGGGCTGATCATCGAGCTGGCAGGTGCGGAAAAACAGGTGATCAAGCTTCTCCCGCCCCTTCTCATTGAAGAGGATCTTCTCAAGCAGGGTCTCGCCATCATCGCGGAAAGCATCAAGGAAGTTCTCAAGAAAAGGGAAATTCTGTAAGCCGGAAAGGACACATCATGATCGTACGCACACTGAAGGAAATCATCGGAACGGAGCGGGACAAGAAGGCGGCCAACGGCAACTGGGTCAGCCGCCGCTTTCTGCTGGCAAAGGATGGCATGGGCTTTTCCTTCCACGAAACCACCATCTTCGCAGGCACGGAAACCCGTATCTGGTACAAAAACCACCTGGAGGCGGTGTACTGCGTGGCCGGAAAAGGAGAGCTGGAAAGACTGGATACGGGAGAAATCATCCCCATCACAGACGGCACCATGTATGCCCTGAGCGGCCATGAGCCTCATCTCTTACGGGCTTCCGAAGATCTGCGGCTGGTCTGTGTCTTCAACCCGCCCCTGGTGGGAACCGAAGACCACAACAAGGACGGGGTCTATGCCAGTCCCGAAGAAGAGCTGGCCCGCTCCTGAAAATCAAAGTTTTTCGCTTTTTTTGAAACGGCGGATCTTCCCGAACAGGGAGAGTCCGCCGTTTCGGGTTCGATCCCCATGCCGTATCCGGATAAAAGGGGTCTGCCCCCCCCCTTTTCGTTCTTTTAGGCCCTGAATGGAACAAAGCGAAGCCGGGTTGTCCCCAGCATCAGCACATCCCCTTCGTTCAGTTCCGCATCCCGGCGCAGGGTTTTTCCATTGAGAAGGGGCAGGTTCCGGCTGCTGCCCCTTTCCACGGAAAAAGTCCCGCTGCTGCCCTCATACACCACCTGGGCATGGGTTTCTCTGCTGACCGAGGTGTCGCTGTCTTCTCCAAAATCCAGACAGACTTCCATGTCCCGGCCCCTGCCGATGCGGTTAACCCCTTCAACCAGACGGAAATCCAGGCCCCGGAACCTGCCGTTCAAGAGTACCAGCCAGCCCGCAACGGGGGCCAGCGGCTTCCTTCCATCCGGAATGGGGGCTACAGGTGTTTCCACAGCCGCCTTTCCTCCGGCGTCCCTTTGGTTTCCCCCGGCAACCAGAAGGGTGGAACGGGGCGGCACAGGACTTGGATCTGGATGCTTCTTTTCAGGGAGAACCGCATCAAGCCCCAGGGTTTTGAGACCGGAAGAGGCCTTTTTCTCTTTCTGTGAGGCTTCCACAGCCCCAGTGCCCGTCCCTTTTCCATCCTCTTCCAAAGCCTCCCTGTCCTCAAGGCAGTAGGGACACTCCGCATGGGCTTCCGCATCGTACATATGTTTTCCGGCAACACACAGGCTCATGGGCATTCTTTCATTCTCCTTCAAGGGATCAGGCTCCCTTTTTTCTATTCCGCTTCCAGGGTGAAACGCAGCTCCGTCGTGCCGCAGAGGATACGGTCTTCGGGCCAGATCTCCCGGCTCACCACCACCTCCTCTCCGTTGATGCGGGTGGGGTTTCTCGGAGACGACTCCATCCAGACAAAACGGCCCTGCTTGAACTGCAAAACGGCATGTTCCCGACTCACCGCAGCATCGTCCAGCACCACCCCGTTTTCCTCAGACCGGCCAAGGGTGACGGTAGCGCCAAAGATGCCATGCACCCGGCCCCCGTCTTCCACAAGAAAGGCAAGGGCTTTGCCTGCCCCTCCCGGATCCTGCCCACCAGCATCCATCTTCCGGGCAATTCTGTCCATTTCAGACTTCAAAAAGGCAAGCCGGGCGGATGTTGCCTCCTGCCAGACCGCATTCCCTTCCATGCCCTTGCCGCCATTCATCTGAGCGCGAAGCCGCCGTTTTCGCCAATACCAAAGCCCCAGGGGAATGCCCGGCAAAATGGCAAAGAACAGCAGAAAGGCAAAAGATCCCAGCAGCAGAATCTGCCAGAAGGGCATTGCCGCTGTGTGATACAGCAACGCAGCACGCATATTCCCAAACGTCCGGGTACCTGTCACGGGCACCGTTTTCTCGAAGGTCTGTATTTCGCCATCCTCCGTTTCCATACGGGCCACAAGACGCAGGCTCTCCTGTCCGTAAACAAGGCTTTCGAGATTGCCCGGCCTCACCAGCCCCACAAGACTGTGGCGGGCCAGTTCCCGCCGGAAAAGGGCCTCCATGGTTTCAGGATTTTCAAAGAAATGGCAGAGACCGCCCGTCCCCTGGGAAAGGGTTCGCAGCACCTCCATGTTCAGGGCCGTGCCGGATCGTCCCGCCCGTCCAAAGCCGATGCTGTGAATACGCACATCCTGCTCTCCGGCCCGTCTCAGCACCTCCTCCAGGGTTCTGGCCCTGTCCTCGGCGTCGCCATCGGAAAATAAGAGGATATGACGGTTGAAGGCCGGGGAACCTTTCAGTGCATCCATCACCTTGAGGAGGGCCAGATACAGCTGGGTGTCCTTCCCCGCAAGGGTGATTGCCGCAATCCGGCTTTTCCCGTCCGGGATATCGGGAACAGGCACAGGCTCCTGCACCAGAACCAGATCCTCTGAAAAACGGTACAGCCCTGTGGACTCCGATGGCGGTATCAGATCCAAAAGCCGCTGCATGGCTTCACGGGCATTGTCCCAGAAGGGCCGCATGGAAAGGCTGTCGTCAATCATCAGGGCATAGACATTGGCCTGGGAGCGGATGGGATGGCTTTCCGTGGAAGGCGCACCCGCCTTCAGCGGATCTTCAAAACGAAGTGTGGGCAGCCCCCTTCCCGCCTCCGCATCCAGACGCCAGAAAAAAGCGTTTGCATCCAAAAGGAACTCCGGATGCTCCTCCCGGATGACCGGGTGGGAGGCAAAGGCTTCAAGGGGCCGCACGCACAGCTCTCCGGCAAGGCACGGGGAAAGGGGCAGGACTGCGGCCAGCATGAAAAACAGCATCATCCGATACGTCATGATTTCTCCTGGGGTCAGATTCCGTTTTCTTCGTCTGTCAGCAGGTCAAGGCCCTTGTCTCCTGCGGCAAGGATGGCCTTTACCTTTTCCAGGCCAAGCCTTGTGATCCTGGCAATGTCCTCCGGAGCCATATGCGCGTCACGGAGGGCCATGAGGGTCTGAAATTTCTCTTCCCGAAGTTTTTTTAAACCTTCATCCAGCCCCTTTTTCAGGCCCTCATCCAGACCTTCCTTTCTCGCGAAAGCAATGCCCGAAACATAGTCCCGCTGCCATTTCATGCGGGATTCGTAGGCTTCCCGGAGTGCATCATCGCGGGTAAAGGCCACATATTTTTCACGGGCGCTGGCAAGCTGGGGGTTGTCATGCAGAATGGTTTTCATGGCGTCATCCTCCCTGTTCAGGCCTTCGTTTTTCAGATAGTAGAGCCACCGGTCAAGATCCTTTCCCAGAGTATAAGTCGTGATCTTGGGCAGTTCAAGAAAGTGCAGGCTGAGATGATCCGTAAGGATCAGCTCAGGGCTGTCCTTTTCACAAAGCATGAAGCACAGGTGAGACCGCTCCGTGTCCTTCACCAGCACAAAATTGAGGATATTGATGCAGATCACGGCACAGAGCTTTGCATACGGCTCCCCTGTATCCAGCTGACCTCCGTAGATCTTCGACCAGTAATACAGG
>NZ_JCANVJ010000009.1:0-110827 GCF_059569355.1 Desulfobotulus sapovorans DSM 2055
ATGCTTTCATGAAGAGGCATTCTTTGGTTGCATTCCCCGAAGAAAACACAACATCATCCGGTATTAGCACCGCTTTCGCGATGTTATTCCGAATTCAAGGGTAGATTATCCACGCGTTACTCACCCGTGCGCCACTTTACTTATCCCCCGAAGGGAACTTTCTCGTTCGACTTGCATGTGTTAAGCACGCCGCCAGCGTTCATTCTGAGCCAGGATCAAACTCTCCGTTGAATCTCTGTACTTCCTCCTAAGAGGATTACTCAGGGGTATGTTCTTATTCTTTCACTGCCTGATTTTCAAAGATCGATTTTTTCGATCCGCCGCCGTAAGCAACGAGGATCAAACTATCCAGATTATCTTTCTGTGTCAATATATTTTTTTTACAAACTTAAATATTTTTATAACTAGCTGTATTTATATGTTTTTGGAATTTGCCATTCTGTGTTTCCTCCCGCAGATACCAAAACATCTATTCCATGGGACATAAAATTTCCCACCTCGGAAATACCATGGGAGTCATCCCCTGGCACAAGGGCAACCCCTACCTCCAACGCCTCTCGCAAAATATCCGCAGAAACGTAAGGTTCCGAAGCCCCCTTTCGCAGGGCTCTCAGGTTAAAATCGAGAATCAGACCTAGTTTTGCAACAGTTTCAAGATTTCTGGTAATACGCTTTGCAATTTCCGGTTTGCGCATCCGCACCTTATAATCCGGATCAAAAAGACGAATCAGATCAAAATGGCCCACAACCGCCGGCTTCAGGGTTTCCATCATTTCAAACTGTAAATCAAAATACCGACAGTACATCGCATCCATGCCCCCTACAGCATCCGCAGTTGCTCGATACTGTTCCTCAGAATAATCAAAACCGAAATCGGACACGTGATGCACTGAGCCAACAATATAATCCGGTCGGAAACGGGCAATCAGATCCGGCATAAAGCTCTCGTATCCGGAATAACTTTCACTTTCCATGGCAACAAAAACCTTCAGTCTCGGTGCAAAAGCAGCCTGCAACTCACGGCATCTGGCCATATAACGAACAAAACGTTCATGCAGGAATTCGGGGGTCAGACCAGCTGCTACCTGATCCGGGTATCGAAACTCCGGTGCAGGTGCCGGCACATGCTCGGAAATACCCACCCAGGAAAACCCGAGTTCCGCATATTTTTCCAAAATAGCCTCAAGGCTGCCTGTGGCATGGTGACAAAACTCTCCGGAATGACCCCCGTGTACAGACACCCAGGCAGGCCGTAAATCCGCAGCACGCATACATCCTCCTGAACCATGAAAGAAAACAGAGATAAAGTCCGCATGGTTCTTAGCCCAAAATACGTCTGCTTTCCACTCCTGAGCAGGACTTTATTTTTTTGACACAAAAATTAGCGTAAATTCAGGGAAAATACATGGGCTGCTCTCAGAAGGTTACCAGCCCAGTCTTCCGCCAGAGGATCCATGGCAACAACCTTGGCCTGCACAGATTCCGCAAGAATTCTTGCCGCCCGCTCAGAAAACTGGGGCTGGATAAAAATGGCCACTGCTTTTTTCTCCTTGGCCATACGGATCAAACGAGCAAGCTCACTTGGCGTGGGTTCACGACCACCCACTTCCACAGGAATCTGCTCCAGCCCATAGGCCTCAGCAAAATACCCCCAGGAAGGATGAAACACAAAAAACGTGTTCCCTTTTTTTGAATCAAAAACTTGCCGGATCTGGGCGTCCAGCATTTGAATTTCTTTAAGAAAAGCAGCATAACCATTTTCGAAATCATCGGAAAATTCCGGGAAAGATTTTTTGAGGGCATCCCGGATAACAAGAATCTGTAGAGCCACAAGTTCCGGTGCAAGCCAAACGTGGGGATCGGAAAAACCACCGCTATGACCGTGCCCCTTATGCCCATGATCGTCATCATGATGGTGTCCTGCAATGGGCCTTTTTGCGATACCTGTATCCGTTGGAACAATGGAAAGACTGGTATAGGTCTGGGAAAAACGGGCCAGCCAGACCTTTTCAAAGGGGACACCAATCGAGAAATAAATTCTGGATCGGGACAGTTCCAACAGCTGGGAGGGTGTCGGCTCATAGGTAGCTGGGCTGGCTCCAGGAGTCACCATGACATTCACACACAGATGCGCACCCGCTATTTTCTCCACAAAATACTTCTGTGGCAAAATGCTCACCGTTACAGCAGGTTTTTCTGAAGCAAAAGAAAATCCCGGCATGGCCATAATACCCAAACTGAACAGCAAAATACCCACAATACACGCACGGTATGCTTTGAAAAAGCATATATAATATAAGGCTTTATCCATAATTTCTCCTCATTATATCAAAAAATCTGATTACTCCCCAGGCGCAGCCTTGCGGTTCCAGATTTTGCTTCTGCTTCCATGCCATATCCTTGAGGTGTGAGAACAGACGCAAGAGTTACCTTTACGGCATACAGCACATCGTTCCCACACTGAAGCCTGGGAACGATGAACTGGAACAGGGTGGTCGTCAATTTAAAAAAAACTAAAAATCAGCCCCCCTGATACATGACAAGGCAATACTCTGAGATACTCAGTATATAAACCCCACCCAAAAACATAAAAAATCTCTTCCGATCAAAAAATCCCCTTGCCCGGATATAAAACAGGATCATGGGTAAGCAGTACCTGTGCGCAAAGACGCCGCAGCTTTGAAAAATTCAGTTCCTGATTAACACAGGGCACATCCTCAAGTCCCCTTTCCCCCATGAAAACCCCCAGATTTTCCCAGGCCGATACTGTCCACCAGAATTGCTTTCCCCTGCCTTTCCGGTAAATTTTCCAAAAATCCTCCGGCAAAGCTGACCAAAGCCCAGAATAGTCATAGGGAAGGTCCCCTGCCAAGGCAAGAAGGCCCTCAGCTGTCTCAACCAGCACCACCTGATGCCCTGCACAATGACCGCCCGTACGCCGCACCCGGATACCAGGCAAGATTTCGTCATCCCCATCCACCAGCACCATGCGGTGCAAAAGATTAAGCCAATGAGCAGGACGGTAATAAGTTTCTTCATTGGGATTCAAGACATTAAAAGCCCGAAAAGCATCTGCCTGCACATGAAAACGGGCGTGGGGAAAAAGAGACATGCCCGCAGTATGATCCCAGTGCAGGTGGGTCATAATCACATCTTCCACATCCGATGGCCGTACTCCAGCAGCTTTCAGAGCCTCTTCCAGCTGCTCCCCCTTTTCCTGGGAGGCCGAAGACCCCTGCCCGCCCACATCCATGGGATCAAAGCCTGTGTCCACCAGTACCAGATGGTCTGAAGACCTGAGAAGAAAGACACTGCTGGGAATGTTTTCCATAGGCGGCAGGAGATCCTCACCTCCGGGAGTACGAAAACGCACGGAAAACCGGCCATTGGCCAGGACATGAATCTGCCAGACGGACATGGATTTTCTCCTTACTTATAAAATATCGTTCACAAATAACGCGTTACGGGCGACCTTCTCACCCTCCACATTCATGTCAATACGGGAACGGTACAGCCGCAACGAATTGTTCACCACTGTAAGACTGCTCAAGGCCATGGCCAGGGCGGCTGCCATGGGATCCAGATGGCGGAACATCATAGGCAGCATGCTAAAGGAAGCCAAAGCTCCTGCTGCAACGGGAATGAGCACCACATTGTAACAGAAAGCCCAGAAAAGGTTCTGGCGGATCACCCGAAGACTCTTCCTCCCCATCACAAAAACAAAGGGAACCTGGGAAAGCCTGCCTCCTGCCAGCACCACAGCTCCGGCTTCCATGGCCACATCCGTTCCCGATCCCATGGCAATACCCAAATCCGAGGCTGCCAAGGCAGGAGCATCATTGATGCCGTCTCCCACCATGGCCACTTTACATCCCTCCTCTTGCAGCTTTCGGATCGTTTCGGATTTTCCTTCCGGCCTGACATCGGAAAAAACGGTGTCAATGCCGCAAGCCGCAGCCACCATGGCAGCACTTTCCGGTGTATCTCCCGTCATCAGCACAGTACGCATCCCCATGTCCTTCAGGCGGGACACTACAAAGGATGCCTCCGGCCTTGGCACATCCGCTACAGCAAAAAGCCCAAAGAGCCTTCCTGCCCCCCCAAGAGCGAGAACGGTTTTTCCCTCTTTTCTGAGCTTTGTCATGGCTTCTCTCCCGGAATCAAGAGGAATCCTCCCTTCTTCAAGCCAGTCCGGACGCCCCAGCCTTAGCTCTATCCCGTCCACAAACGCCAGAACACCAGCACCCCCTACACTGCTGAACTCCTGAACATCCGGAATATCAAGCCCTTCTTTTTCTGCCTGAAGGAAAATAGCCCGACCAACAGGATGTTCCGATCCCCTTTCCACAGCAGCCCCCAGGCGCAGAAGGCTTTCCCTGGAAATCTCCATATCCGTGGGCAGAATGTCTGTGACCTCAGGCCGCCCAAAGGTCAAAGTTCCTGTTTTATCAAAAACCACCGTATCCACAGCTGCTGCATCCTCAAGTGCAATGCCCGTTTTGAACAGGACACCATTTTCCGCCGCCCTGCCTGTTCCCGCCATTACCGCCGTGGGGGTGGCAAGGCCCAGGGCACAGGGGCAGGCGATGACAAGAACCGCAACAAACCGCACCATGGCCTCCACACCATCTCCTGAAACCAGCCACCAGGTACCGAAAGTCAGCAGGGCCACAGCCACCACCACAGGTACAAACACTGCCGCCACCTGATCTGCCAGGGCCTGCACCCTGGTACGACTGCCCTGGGCATCCTGCACAAGACGGATGATACCCGCCAGTACTGTATCCGCCCCCACACGTTCTGCCCGAAAGACAAGACGTCCGTCATGGTTCAGGGTACCGCCGGTAAGAGGGTCTCCCGGCTTTTTATCCACGGGTAACGATTCACCCGTAAGCATGGCTTCGTTCACCGCACTCCGCCCCTCAAGTACTCTCCCATCCACAGGAACGAGGCTACCGGGACGCAGCACCAGCGTGTCTCCTTTGCGGATTTCCGATACGGGAAACTCCACCTCACCACTTTCTTCCAGGCGAATAGCCCTTTTCGGTGCAAGATCCATGAGCTTGCGAATGGCCTCTCCGCTTTTACCCCGGGTTCCCGCCTCCAGCAGCTTGCCCAGCTTGATAAGGGTAATGATCACCGCAGCGGTTTCAAAATAAACATGGGTTCCAAGACCCGAAAAAAGTACGACACAGACTGAGTAGGCGTAGGCAACGGATGCACCGAGGCTTACCAGAACATCCATGTTGGCACTTTTGTTACGCAGACTCTGGTATCCTCCCCTGAAATAATCCAGCCCCGTATAAAAAAGAACGGGTGTGGCCAGAAACCAGAAAAAATAATTCATAAAAGGTTCCTGACTCCAGAATCCAAAAACATGAAAATCCCTCCCCATGGAAAGAATAAAAAGGGGCAGGGTAAAAAGAAGGCCCACAAAAAACTTTTTTTTCTGACCGGCTATCTCCTGCTCCCGAGCTGCCTTTTCAACATCCTTTTCCAAAAGCTCTGCATCCTCTCCGAGGATGGGGGTGAACCCCGCCCGACGCACAGCTCCGTTCAGAATTTCCAAGCCTGCCACACCCGGAAGGTAGTGCACATGAGCCTCTTCTGCTGCAAAATTCACTTCCGCAGCAAGAACTCCGGCCGTGGCAAGCAAAGCCTTTTCCACCCCCTTTGCACAGTTGACACAATGCATACCTGCAACAGGAATACGGATCCGGCTTTCCGGAATCTGAAACCCTGCCCTGTGAACAGCTTCCGCCACATGGGCTGTGGACACCTTTTCCGGATCCATGCGTACATGCAGAGTTTCCGCAGCAAAATTTACATGAACCTCCTCTACTCCTGATAGAGTGGATACAGCCTTTTCAACGCCTTGAGCACAATTGACGCAATGCATGCCCCTGACGGGAAAACTGAATTTCTGATCCATAAAAACCTCCAAAAAAGGAACACAGAACCGGCAAAAAATATCTATAAAAATAAAAAACATTTCCCGATCCAAAAAAATAAGCCGCAGAAATCTGATGGCAAGAAAAAACTACACGATCAGCCGCCTCCCCTAACTGCCCTCCCTGCACCTTATCAGGCAACAGATCCCGTCAGTCCGAATCCCGAACCTCCAGATCCACAAGGGTCTCTCCTCCGGGATAATTCCGGGTACGGTACTGGGTCAGGGACATGAGCTTACGGGTCAGGGTACCCATCTCATTAACCGCCCCCAGTATCTTTTCCGCATACTGGGTGACATCCCCCTTTTCCGGAGGCCGCATCTGTAAAAGCTCTGCATAACCGCTGATTTTCTGAAGGGGCTGATTTAATTCATGGCAGATGGTGGCCGCCATCCCCAATGCTCCCTCCCTCTTCTGCTGCGCTTCCCTCTCCACTTCCGCGGTCTTGAGATCGGCAATGGTTCTGCGCAGTTTACGGGTGAGAAGGGTGCGTTCCAGATGTACATTCACCCGTGCCAGCAATTCTTCCTTGAAAAAAGGCTTGATCAGATAATCCGTTCCACCTGCCGCAAAAACCTTCAAAAGCTCCTTCTGATCTGCAAGGGCCGTCAGAAAAAGTACCGGCGTATCCTCAAGACTGGCCCTGCGGCGTACCTCACGGCAAAGCCCTAAGCCATCCATGCGGGGCATGACAAGATCGGTGACAACAATATCCATCATCCATCCCATCTCTTCCAGAATATCGCAAGCCGCCTGTCCATCTTCTGCCTCAAAAACCCGCAACCCTTCCCGTCGCAGGTTGTCCGTTACAATGTGTCTCGCCGTATCGCTGTCGTCCACCACCAGAGCCGTCATATCGGCCATGGGCTGAGGCGGCTTCAGGATAGCTTCCACAGCCGCTTTCAGAGCACCTCGGACAAAGGGTTTTGTGATAAAATCTGCAGCACCAAGGGCAAAACCTTTCTGCCGGGTGGCCACCGTATCATTGGCCGTAACAAAAATAATGGGAATCCTGGCGTCTTCCACATGGGTAAAAAAACGCCGGTAATGGTCTTCCTGGAGCTTTCGGAAAGTCTCAAATCCCCCAAGACCGGGCATATCAATATCCAGGGTGATCAAATCCGGAGACGGAGGTTCCGCAGCTCTGGCCAAAGCCGCAAATCCGTTAGCGGCTTCGCTGACCCGATACCCTGCTGCCTGCAATTCTTCACGGATCAGTTTGCGGATAAGGGCACTGTCATCCACCACAAGAATTTCCAGAGGCCGTTCCATAAGGATCTCCCGGAGAGTGTTTCTCTTAACGCAAGAAAGGGGTCATACGCTCAAAAGCGCAGCCCCTTTCACAATTCTTACCGGCAAAAATGTATTCAATCAGGCTTTCTTAAGGGCTTCCAGCTCTTTTTCCAGCTCTTCAATACGATCCTTATCGCTTTTAACGGTAACACCTTCTTCGTTCTTCCAGGTATCTTTCAGCTCATCAAAACCAAGATACAGTGCAAGACCACCACCAATCAGCAGCATGATCGGAAGCGCACCTGCAATCAACTGAAGAAAGGCAGAAAACCACACAGCAAGACCGATCACACCCAGAACAGCGGCAACCGCACCACCCACTAACGTTTTCATTGGAAATAAACCTCCTCTTAGATAAGTATCATTCTTGGCGAACTACAGTCTTCCTGCCCTTAAATTTCCGTGCCCGAATAAAAACATTCTTCTGATCCGTAAAACTAACCACTGTATCCCAAAATTATAGATACTTAGGAAACTCATTTCACAAAAACAGAAATTCATGTTTTTCGCGCCACCACAATCTAAAAATTGTTTTCTGCTTTTTAAGGTTCTGGTCGATCCTGCAGCATCACCCACTTTTTGGGTTGCTTAAAAAAAACACCCGCCCCTTTGGAACCATACCGACAAATTCCGCGCAAAATATCATAGGCCAGAGGGCAAAACAAGCCTGAAAATGATGCCTTCAGGTTTTGAGACCTTGCCATAAGCCGGACGATCCTGCAATGGAAAAAACATTCTCTGAAAGAGTATCCTGAAACCCTTTGCAGTTGCCACCCATAACTTTCTCTGCTAGGTCATGCATGAAAAGGAGAAGGGGGGGACACCCTCCCCTTTTCCAGACCCAAATGCCATAAAAACCCCATCCATTACCGTATCCCATCTGGAACCTGTACACGTTGAGGATCCCCATGTCAGAAAGCCCTGATCACGAACAGCCCCAGCCTTCTAAAAAATTCTCTTTTCGAAAATGGGCCCATAACCAGATGGCCCATGAAAAAGAGCCTTACAGCTCCGTACTGAACGCAAAACCAGGATGGTTCACCCGGCAGATCTTCCGTTTCTTTTTCCGGAATATCGCAACGGATGCAGAGCTTCAAAAAACCGTTCAGACCTTGCCGGAAAATGCCATACTCCTGTACGCAACCCCCAGATACAGTATTCTGGAATTTTTATTTTCCGGCTTTCGCTACAAAGCACTGGGCATACCCGCCCCCCGTATCGGCCTTGACTACAGGATTTTCGCATTTCAGCCCATAGGACGGACATTGCGGATTTTCATGGCTCATACGCTCTGGTTTCTCCGTCACTTCCGCATTCCCAATCCCTATGATCTGGGATTTTACCGTGACAGGCTCATGGCGGGACATGCGGGATTCCTGTATCTTTCCAGTAAAAAAGGGTTTGAACGCCGCTTTCTGAAATCCCGAAAAGATGCCTTTGCCTTTCTTCTGGAAATGCAAAAAAATTGTGACAGACCGATTTATATTCTCCCCCAGATTCTTTTTTTCGGTATCAATCCCCACAGGGATACACCCTCACTGATGGATATCCTTTTCGGATCCGCCGAAGAACCCGGTAAAATCCGCCGCATACTGACCCTCACAGGCAAAAACAATCACAAAGTTTTCATGGAATTTTCCGATCCCATCTGCCTGAGAGACTTTCTTTCCCGGACGGATATTCTTCCCCTCCCCACCGAAAACCAGGCATTGCAACTCCGCAGAGAAATTCAGAACATCTTCACCCTGCACCGTCAGAGCATCACAGGCCCTGTGCTCAAAAAACGGGCGGAACTCATTGAAGCCATCCTCACCAGCGAAAAGGTAGAGGAAATCCTGAAAGAAGAAGTGAGGGAAAGCGGCAAAAGCCTTCAGGCTGTCCGCAGAAAAGCCAAAGACTACCTGGATGAAATCGCAGCCAATTACTCCATGAGCTGGATCAAAATCTATGACCTTGTTCTCACCTGGATGCTCAAAAATATCTTTGACGGGATTTCCGTGGATCAGGAAGGGCTGGCCCGCATCAAGCAGGCGGCCAAAAAAGGCCCCCTCATTCTGGTTCCCTGCCACAAGAGCCATCTGGATTATCTTATCCTCTCCTATCTCTTTCACCACAATAAGATGCCCTGCCCCCATATCGCTGCGGGTAAAAACTTAAGCTTCTGGCCGCTCGGTACCATTTTTCGGGGCGGCGGTGCCTTCTTTCTCAGACGCACCTTTAAAGGGGATCGCCTCTATGCCCGTATTTTTTCCGCCTATGTGGAAAAACTGCTTTCCGAGGGTTTCAATATCGAATTTTTCATCGAAGGGGGACGCAGCAGGACGGGAAAACTTCTGTCTCCCAAGATGGGGCTTCTTTCCCAGACCCTGGGTGCCTATGGTCATGGCGTTGCACCGGATCTGTCCATTGTGCCGATTTCCATCGGATACGACAGGGTACTGGAAGAAAAATCCTACCTCCACGAACTCAGCGGAGGTGAAAAAAAGCCGGAAAGTATGGGACAGCTGGTCAAAGCCAGAAAGTCCCTCAAGGTGCGGTATGGCAAGGTCTATGTCAATTTTGACAAGCCCATTTCCCTGAACCGCTATTTTTCAGAAAATGGCCTCAGACCTGCGGATCTGGACAAGGAGACCCACCAGGAAGTCTGTACAGATCTGGCGTTTCGCTGTATCCATGGGATCAACCAGGTCAGCGTGGCCACTCCCTATGGCATTGTGGCAGGCGCTCTGCTCAATGTCTTTCAGCCCACCATTCCCTATCCCCGCCTCAGTGAGGTCATGGAAGGCTATCTGGCCTATCTCAACCGCATGGACGTCCGCATGGCCGATACCCTTCAGATCAATCCGGATTATGCCTTAAAACAGGTCACGGACGCTTTCATTCAGAGGGGGTTTGTGGATGCGGGCCAGGATGCGGGCGAAGATCTGCGCATTGTCCTGAACGAAGGCAAACGGCCCATCCTGGATTACTATAAAAACAATGTCATCGCCTTTTTCATTCCTGCGGCCTATACATCACTTGCCATCCTGGAACAGGACGCCTTGCAGTTTTCCTCATCCAATCTGCATCTTACCTACGGCACGCTGGCAGAGTTCTTCAAGGATGAATTTTTCCAGGATCCAGACCGCAGTGCCGAACTGCTGATCCGGAAAAACCTCAAGGCCTTTATTGACGATGCCATCCTGGTACCCCACCCCACCCTTCCAGACACCTATAACGTCACAGCTGTGGGGCTGCGCAAGCTTAAGCTCTTCTCCGCCTTCCTCCTCACCTATCTGGAATCCTACTGGGTGGTACTCAATTTCTTCATGCGCTATCCCGCAGATACGGTGGAACCCAAAAACCGCCTGAAAAAAATCCAGTCCATGGGCCAGCGCATGAGCAAACGGGGAGAAATTAACCGGATTGAGGCCCTTTCCGGGGTCAATTATAAAAATGGTCTTGCCTGTTTCCAGCGCTCAGGACTCCAGGGATCCGAAGACAAGGAAGCCATCGCCCGGCACGCAGACCGCATCCAGCATTATATCAACCTCATCGTCACCTGAAACCCTCCGGAGAAACCGGCCTTCCCAGGGGGCCGGTTTCCCTTTTCTCTCCTCCCAGAAAAGAGAACCCATGCGCGCCATCCTTCTTGCCGCTGGTATCGGCACCCGCTTAAAGCCCCACACGGACTCCCTGCCCAAGCCCCTTTTTCCCGTGGGAGGAATCCCTATCCTGGATCGCCTCATTCATCAGCTTGCAGTTCAGGGCATTGAGGCCATCCTCCTCAATACCCACCATCTGGCTCCCCTTGTGGAAAAGCACATCCGCAGCAATCTCTGGCCCGTTCCCGTGTTCTGCCGCAGGGAGGAAAAACTGCTGGACACCGGCGGAGCCATCGCCAACATGAGAGATTTTTTTACAGACGCCCCCATGCTGGTGGTCAATGCGGACATCCGTATGGAAGTGGTGCTTGCCCCCATTCTGGCCTTTCACCAGAAAAAAAATGCCCTCGCCACGCTGGTGCTGACGCCTTCAGCAGACATGAATCATGTGGCCTTTGAAGGAGAAACCATCCTGGGCTTCAGACAGGACAAGGTTCCGGAAAACAGCCAGCGCATGGCTTTTACCGGTGTTCAGATCCTTTCCCCCGAAGCCCTGGCCTTCTTCCGGAAAGGGAAGACTTTTTCCTCCATTGACGCTTACAGGGATATGATCCTTGCGGGCAGTCCTCCCCATGCCTATCACCTTCCCGCATCCGCCTTCTGGTCGGATCTCGGGACGCCGGAACGCTTCTCCGGAGCGGCCTTTCAGGAGCTGCTCCTTTCCCTGAACAGCAAAAACCCCATCCGCAGCCAGGAAGCCCTGGCTGGGGACGGTTCGGATCGCGGATGGCGGCGTATCACCTGGCTGGACGGGAAAAGGATCATCGTGGCCGATCACGGCATACAGGGGCTTCAGACCCCATCGGAAGCTTCTGCCTGTCTTGCTCTGGGAAGGCACCTTGCCACATCCGGTCTTCCCGTTCCCCGTATTCTCGGCTGGGATCTTTTCTCCGGCCTTGTAGCCATGGAAGACCTTGGCGATACACGCCTGCACGATTTTATTCTCCAGTACGGCCCGGAAGCTGCTCTACCCTATTATAAAAAGATTCTCTCCCTGTTTCCGGCCATGAAAAAGGCCTCTTCAGGTCTCATCACCGAAATGGCCTTCACCTTTCCCACGTATGACAGGCAACTGATCCTTGAAAGAGAATGCGGATATTTTGAAAGGGCTTTTCTGAAAAACCTCCTCGGTCTTGATACCCTGCCCCAGGATCTTTCCGAAGCCTTTTCCCACCTTGCGGAAAAAACCCTTGAAAACGGTTGTTTCGGCCTGATACACCGGGATCTTCAGAGCCGTAACATCATGATCCAGGCAGGAGTCCCCCGTGTCATCGATTTTCAGGGGGCCATGGCTGGCCCGCTTCAGTACGATCTTGCCACCCTTCTCCTGGATCCCTATGCCGCCCTCCCTCCGGACATCCGTAAGACCCTCTTTGAGGAGGCCTGTACCCTCATAAATCCGGAGACAGAGGAAAGGGAATGCTTCAAAAAGGGGTATACCTATGCGGCCCTCTGCCGCAACCTTCAGATCCTCGGAGCCTTTTCCTTTCTCTGGAAAGAAAAGAAAAAGACCTTTTTTAAAGACTATATTTCCCCCGCCCTTACCACCCTCCTCAGGCAGGAGGCCTTTACAGATCCGGCCTTAGGCCCCATACAGGAAACGGCCCATATGGCTCAAAAAACCTGGACGGCTCTCTTTTCCTAAACCGCAAGACATCCTTCAACCCGCTTCTCGAAGGCTGCCCGTTCCGCAGCCTTCCACTCCGCATCCCGGCCCAGCTCAGAGGCCATGAGATCCAGCACCCTGTCCGCCATTTCAAAGGCTGCCCTCGCGTCCAGCACCAGGGCGCGCATCCTGCGGCTCAGCACGTCCTCCAGGGTTCGGGCCATTTCATGACGTACGGCCCAGAGCACATCCACCCCCCGATAGGGAAGTTTCGGATGCAGGGGAGAAAGAAGTTCCGGCTGTCCTCCGGCAAGAGCCTCTACGGCAGATCTGTCTGTCCCATAGCTATGGAAAGGATCTTCAAAATTTCCTCCCTCCATGTAGCCATGCAGCCTCAGACGGGACGTGACACAACGCCGAAACGAAAGTCCGGTCAGCGGAAGCGCCTTGTCCACGGTGTCTTTCGCCATCCTCCTGTAGGTCGTCCACTTGCCGCCCGCAATGGTAACCAGCCCCGAAGGCGCAATACAGAGATGATAGTCTCTGGAAAGGGCTGCGGTATTTTTGCTGTCCGATGCAGCCACCAGGGGACGAATCCCGGCAAAAATACTCAGAATATCTTCCCGTGTCGGATCTTTGGCCAGATAGCGGGCCGCATGGGTTAAAAGAAAATCCACTTCTTCTTTCAGGGGTTTGGGATCACGATCCACCGAAGGCAAAGCCGTATCCGTGGTTCCCACCAGCACCTTACCGCACCAGGGTACCATGAAAATCACCCGGCCATCATCCGTATGGGGTACCATGAGGGCCGTCTTCAGAGGGGCAAAGGATTTATCCAGAACGATATGGATCCCCTGACTGGGGGCAATGATCGCCCTCTCATCGGCTTCATCCATACGGCGGATACTGTCCACAAAGGGGCCCGTCGCATTGATCACGACCCTGCCCCGCAGATCCCAGCTTTTCCCAGTCAAACCGTCCTTTGCAGCCACACCGCAAACCTGGCCGTCCTCTCCCTTCAGGAGTCCTTCCACAGCCACATGGTTGAGGGGCAGGCCTCCGGAATCGGTCATGGTGTGGGCCAGGGTAATGGCCAGCCTTGCGTCATCAAACTGGCCATCATGGTATATCACCCCACCCTTCAGCCCTTTCGGCTCCAGGGTCGGTATACGGGTAAGGGTTTCTGTCTTGGAAAGAATGCGGGATTTACCAAATCCGTGTTTTCCCGCCAGCATGTCATAGAGCTTTAGCCCCACACCGTAAAAAGGCCGCTCCCACCAGCGGTAATCCGGCACAAGAAATTCAAGGTTATGCACCAGATGGGGGGCGTTCCGCAACAAAAGTCCCCTTTCGTGGAGAGCTTCCACCACCAGGGCCACGTTTCCCTGCTGGAGGTAGCGAACCCCTCCGTGAATGAGTTTGGTGGAACGACCGGATGTCCCTTCGGCAAAATCCCCCGCCTCCAGAAGAAGTACGGAATACCCCCGGCTGGCGGCATCCACCCCAACACCAAGGCCCGTTGCTCCACCACCAATCACAATGAAATCCCATATTTTCTTTTCATCCTCAAGAAGGGCAAGCCCCTTTTCCCTGTTCATAAAACTCCATGCAAGGGATTAAATATTTAAAAACTCTGGCTACGGATATTCCTTCACTCTTTACAATACGGCAATTTTCGGATTCCCCCGGTTCATTCCCAATCAACCGGCAAGACTCCGCGCAAGGAGGGTGGCGTCCTCAGCCCCCAGCTTCTGAAGGACTTCTTTCAGCTTCATTTTTTCCCCGTGCCCTGCTACGCCATCCCCCGGCTTTTTTTGATACTTTCATAGGCTTCCTGTATGGTGCGGAACTTTTCTTCCGCCAGTTCCGTAAATTCTTCGGGAAGCCCTTTTGAGGCGATGGTATCCGGATGGTATTCCCGAACCAGCCTGCGGTACTGTTTTTTGATCTCCTCATCCGTGGCCGTTGGCTCCAGCCCCAGCACCTCGTATCCGCTTTTATCCTTTTTTATATAGCGGGAACGAAGCTGTTCATAAAAGCTGGCAGGAAGCCCGAAAATACGCACCGCACTGCGGATCAGTCTCTCTTCGTCAGCACTGACCCCTCCATCGCTGGCCGCCACCCGAAAAAGAATATCCGTCATCAGCTCCAGAATCTGACGCTGATGACGGAAGGCATCAGCAAACTGCATGGCAAAGGATTCAAAGGTTTCCGGAGACTGGACGGCTGTACGAAAAATCTGGATGGCTATTTTCCGTGATTCCGCATTGAGCCGCAGATCCCTTTCCATAATCTCTTCTATGGTGCGGATCTCCACATCCGTAATCCGGCCATCCACCTTGGTGAGCTTGGCCAGCATGGAAAAAGCGGCCACAAAAAAAGTCATATGCCGGGCATCATCCTGGGTATCGATTCTGCGATGTCCGCCGGATCGTCCGCCCCGGCCCGAAAGATAAGCCTCATCCCTTTTGTCAAAACCATGGCCAAAAGCCGCCCCCAAAATGGCTCCCAAAGGACCGCCGATGGCAAATCCCAAGGTGCCTCCCACCAGTTTTCCCAGCCACCCCATAATCGTCCTATCCTGTTTAAAAAATTATATTTTCAGAAAGTATTCCTGCACCGCATCTTTCCCATACCCCAGACCTCAGGACGGACGGGCAAGCAGGGTATCGTAAAAATCATTGCCCTTGTCATCCATGATGATAAAGGCGGGAAAATCCTTCACCTCAATGCGGTAAACGGCTTCCATACCGAGATCCTCAAAATCCAGCACCTGGACAGCCTTTATACAGTCCCTGCCCAGCCTTGCCGCAGGCCCGCCGATGGAGCCAAGATAAAAACCGCCATATTTTCTGCACGAATCCCGCACCAGCCGGGAGCGGTTACCCTTGGCCAGCATGACAAGGGAAGCCCCCTGTTCCTGGAAGGCCGGTATATAAGGATCCATTCGGCCTGCGGTGGTAGGCCCGAAAGAGCCTGAAGCGTAGCCCGCAGGAGTCTTGGCAGGTCCCGCATAATACACCATATGGTTCAGGAAATACTCCGGAAGTTTTTCGCCCTTGTCCAGCATGGCCTTCAGCCTGCTGTGGGCAATATCCCTTGCCACAACAATAGGGCCGTTCAGCATGACCCGGGTGGCCACCTTGAGTTCCGAAAGGGTGCTGCGAATCGCTTCCATGGGACGGTTCAGATCAATGGACACCGCATCTTCCATATCAAATTCCGGATCCGGAAGAAAACGGGCAGGATCCGCATCCAGCTTTTCGAGGAAAAGGCCTTCCGCTGTAATCTTTCCCAAAATGTTGCGATGGGCGGAACAGCTTACCCCCACCCCGACAAAGCAGGAGGCTCCATGCCGGGGTAAGCGCACCACCCGCACATCGTGGCAGAAATGGCGTCCTCCGAACTGAGCTCCCAGCCCCAACCCCCGGCTCATGACAAGAAGCTCCGCTTCCAGGGAAAGATCCCGGAATCCCCGTCCCTGGGCATTGCCGCTGTCAGGCAAAGTATCAAGGTATCCCGTGGAAGCCAGTTTCAGGGTTTTCAAGGTGTGCTCCGCGCTCAGGCCACCGATGACAACCGCCAGATGGTAAGGCGGACAGGCGGAAGTACCAATTTCCTGAAGGCTCTCCCGCAGAAAGGGCAGCAAAACTTCAGGAGACAGAATCTGCCGGGTTTTGTTGTATAAAAAGCATTTGTTGGCCGATCCTCCCCCCTTGGCTACAAAAAGAAATTTGTAGCTGTCTCCGGGGATTGCGGCAATCTCAATCTGGGCAGGAAGATTGTTTTTTGTGTTCACTTCTTCGTACATGGAAAGGGGAGCCAGCTGGGAATACCGGAGATTCTCGGTCGTATAGGCCCGATGAACCCCTTCGGCGATCCAGCGGACATCGTCCACACCGGTCAGCACCCGTTCTCCCTTTTTTGCCATAACCAGGGCCGTTCCCGTGTCCTGACACATGGGAAAGACCCTGCCCGCACTGATGACCGCATTTTTTAAAAGTTCCATGGCCACAAAGCGGTCGTTGGCTGAAGCCTCCGGATCTTTGAGAATGGCAGCAAGCTGTTCCAGATGCTCCGTGCGCAGCAGAAAAGCGGCATCCCGAAAGGCCTCTTCCGTCAATAACCGCAGGGCTTCGGCATCCACCCTGAAAAAGCCCCCAAGCTCCCCGGACAGGGGATGGATATGGGTATTTCCAAGAGATCGCCAGGCCACATCCCTTTCTTTCCGGGCCAACACATCCTGATATATAAACGATTCCATAATTTTTTCCGTTTTTCCATTATAAAAAAATGCTATACGGACTCCCCATGGGGCACCCGATGCGAACAGACCCGGAAACAAAACGACTCTTTCCCAAGACTCCGACCATACCGTGGACATTGCATAACCGCCCCATGGTTTCCCGAATCTCCTGGAAAAAGTCAAAGGAATAGACTAAATTTTCCGCGATCTGTTCTCCTGTACCGGATCCCACCGTGGAGAATACGTTTTCAATAAAAAAATATTTTCTGAAAAAGGTATAAAATGAGTATGTTATGGGCATGGACTGCACTCATTGCAGGGATTGGCATTCTGGTTTTCAGCGCGGATCTCTTTGTGGAAGGTGCCGCAGCCCTTGCAAGACGGCTTGGGATGTCTCCCCTTCTTATCGGTATGGTCATCGTGGGTTTCGGGACTTCCGCACCGGAAATGCTGGTATCCGCCCTCGCCTCCTTCGAGGGGAAGGGAGGACTGGCCCTGGGCAATGCCTACGGCTCCAACATCGCCAACATCGCCCTCATTCTTGGCCTTACCGCCCTGATCCGTCCCATCCCCGTAACCGATGAGGTGCTGCGCAGGGCTTTACCCGTCCTCATGCTGGTAACCCTTTTAGCGGTCTTTCAGCTTCTTGACACCCTGGTTTCCCGCTGGGACGCCGTCATTCTCCTTGGGGTCTTTGTTCTTCTTCTGTTCTTCTCCATGGGAAAAAAACAGACGGATTCCGAAGCTGCCCCCATCACAGCCATCCAGATCGAAAACATAAGCGTTTCCAGATCCCTGCTGCGTCTGGCCCTTGGTCTTGGTCTTCTGATTTTCAGCTCCCAGATACTGGTCTGGGGGGCTGTAGCCATTGCCCAGGCCTTCGGCATCTCCGATCTCATCATCGGTCTTACCATTGTTGCCCTGGGAACCTCTCTGCCGGAGCTGGCCTCCAGTCTGGCTGCTGCACGCAAAGGGGAACATGCCATTGCGCTGGGCAACATCCTCGGCTCCAATCTCTTTAATACCCTTGTCGTGGTGGGCATTGCAGGCCTTGTTCGCCCCATTTCCGCAGGAACCGGACTGCTGCCACGGGACATGGGCCTGATGACAGGTCTCACCGCCTCCCTCTTTCTGCTGGGATACGGTTTCCGTAAACCGGGCAACATCTCCCGCATGGAAGGGGGCGTACTCCTTCTTGTCTATTGCGGTTATTCGGTCTGGCTCATCCGCAGTACGTTGATCTGAACCCGGAAGAAGCAGAACAAGCTATCCGTTTTATAAAGGATAAAGCCCGGGGCCAGCACCTGCACCTCCATCAGAGCATCTGCCCCATCCGAACCGGACACTCCTGTACCCGATCCCCCCTTCAGGATTTTTCATGAATGGGAAAGGGGGATTCCAGCATACCTGCCAGTCCCTGGGGAACCTCCCCCTCTTCCGTCTGCACATACAAAGCAGTCAGGTAACGCCGCAGAATGTCCGCTTCAATACGGCCCCGCCGCCTTGCCGGAACAGGCACCCGAAGCTGAAATGTGATTTTATCATGATCCGGCATCTGAAGATTCACCCGGGGTTCCACAGCAGGGGCATCCAGAGCATGACGTCTTGAAATATGATGCATACGAATGCGGGCTTCAGTGAGGTAGGAAGCACAAACCAGATTGGCCGCCTCCAGCAGCAGTGACTCTGCCTTCTGCCAGTGTTCCCCTGCTTTCACCGTGACGGTGATAATGTGAAAAACATAGTCTTCCCCCCCGTGGGTCTCATTGCGCACGGCATTGGACAAAAAAACGGCATTGGGGATGAAAATATTCACCCCCGTATACTGATGGGTTTTGACGCCTGATCCCACTTCCATGATGAGAATACCCATAAGGTTCTGATCCAGTACATCCCCATGGATACCATTGACTTCAATGCGATCCCCAATGACAAAAGAGTGGCAGGCACTCCGGTAAAAATACCCGATAATATTAAGAAGAAATTCCTTGGTAGCCACCACCACAGCGGCAGCCACCAGCACAAGGCCTGCACCGATGGCCTGAAGCTGTTCAATCCAGATCAGTACAAGAAGAAAAATCACCAGAAAAATGGCCGTATTCCGGATACTCACCATCCAGCGCCTTCTCAGGGTTCCATCAAGTTCTTCCTGACCGAGAATGCTGCGGATGGCCGCATAGCGCAGAAAAAGGATGGCCGTCACCACCACAAAACTGGTGATGGCTTTTACGAGAAAAGTATTGTCCACAACAAAATTCCACTCCACAACCCGTCTCTCCCTGCATTTTTCCGAACCAATGGCCTTCAGAACACATTCCCAGACCATGGCTTCCGCAGTGTGGGCGAAAAAAAAGGCTGAGCCTGGGGCATGCGTTTACACCCCCTCCCGCTCTTTCGTAAAAAAGGCATCTGTCCCCCCATCACTCCATCACTCCTGCCCCGCCTTCTGTCCCGAATACGGAATTCGTTTCAGTATCCCATTGAACCTTTCCACAAAATCCTCAGAAATGGTTTTCCTGCTGAACATGACAGCAATCTCTCCGCTGACCAGTTCCACGCCAGGATATTTTGCCACACGGCCCATGTCCAGCTGGGATACCGCAACCACAGGATCCATGAGGAAACCAAAAATTCTTCCATGGAGAAGCATCCTGTAGTTCAGAATATCCGCACTGACAAAGGAAACCCGCTCACGGAAGGCCGGAATCTTTATCATGTTTTCAAACTCCTGCCCGTAATAGTAGGCATGGGTGGCACCAATCCTGACAGGATATTTCATGACATCAGAAAGGTCATGGAAGTCATACTGTCCCACGTCCTCTTTCCGGACAATCAGGGTAAAGGTTTCATGCCTGTAGGGAGAAGAAAACCAGGCATAGCGTTCCCTTTCGGGCAGTCTGCTGGCTCCTGCGACGAAATCCAGGGTACCGTTCTCTATCCGTGCCAGAGCGCCCTTCCAGTTCATTTCCTCAAAAAGGACGGTACATCCCATTTCCCGAAAAATTCCGGACAGAAAGACCACATCCAGCCCCGTAAATTCTCCGCTGTCAGCCCGGTACTGATAGGGCTTCCATTCTTCCCATCCGGAATGCAGGACACAGGTCTCAGCCGCCTGAACCGGAGCAAGGCTTAAAAGGCAGAAACATACGGAAAAAAGGACTGTATACCTTTTTATTCTACAGACATCCATGGACGGACTCCTTTTCCAGCGATTCCGGATTCCCGTAAAAGCAATTGACAGACAAAGACATTCCAGCCTACCTCTTTCATGCGGCAGTGACAATCCTGAAAAAGCCCGGACAGAACCAGCGGATGGCAGGAAAAGAAAGATGCCCCCTCTCTTTCACCCCGGCCGTCATGCTCCCCGAAAAAGGAGACCCCTTCATGCAGAGGATAGAAGAGAACGCTTTCAGCTATTTCACCGCTTCCCATCCTTTCACCCCCTCAAAGCCCAGCCTTGTGTTCATCCATGGTGCCGCAATCAACGCAGCGTTCTGGAAACTCCAGCTCGACGGCCTGTCCGGCAGCGTCAACTGTTTTGCCCCCAATCTGCCCGGCAGAAGTGCTGCGGAACCGGAGGCCTGTGTCTCCGTTTCGGATCAGGCGGACTACATCCTGAACTTCATGGAGCATGTCGGAATTCAGGCCCCCGTCCTCTGCGGTCTTTCCATGGGAGGCGGCATTGTGCTGGAGCTTCTTGCCAGAAAACCCTCCCTTTTTCCCAGGGGCATTGTGATCAATTCCGGGGCAAGGCTCCGGGTCAGCCCCCTGATTTCTGACACCATCCGGGAGAACTTCTCCGTGTTCAGGGAGCTTCAGATGCAGATGGGCCTTTCTCCCCACAGCGATCCTCAGGCCATCCGACCCGTTCTGGAGGCCGCAGCCATCGAGAGCCCGGAAACCGCCCTCAAAGACTTTCTGGCCTGCGACCGCTTTGACATCATGGATCAGCTGCACCGGATCACAGCCCCCGTTCTCATCCTCACCGCATCAGAAGACAGACTCTCCCCCGTGAAATTCGGAGCCTATCTCAAGGATCACATTACAAATGCCAGCCTGAAATGCATCGAAGGTGCAGGCCATCTCTCTCCTGTGGAAAAACCGGAAGAGGTGAACCACGCCATTCTGGAGTTCATTTCCCGGCAGCCCTGAATTCAGGCGGCCCCCTTTCCCGGAATCCTTACCGGATCGCCGTCAGACCCTCTTTTTCAGGAAAAACCATGCAAACCATCCATCAGCGTCTTGCAGACCACCTTGGCATCCAGAAACATCAGGTTCTGGCCGTGGAAGTTCTTCTCACCGAAGGAGCCACCATCCCCTTCATGGCCCGCTACAGAAAGGAAAAAACCGGGGGGCTGGACGAGGTACAGATTGCGGCCGTTCTCAATGGTCTGGAAGCCCACGGGAAGCTTGAAGCCCGAAGAGAAAGCATCCTCGCCTCCCTTGCCGGGCAGAACATTGACGATAAAAAACTCCTTGAAGCCATAAGGGCCTCAGACAGCCTTGCAGGCCTGGAAGATCTTTATCTTCCCTACCGTCCCAAACGCAGAACCCGTGCCAGCATGGCAAGGGAAAAGGGGCTGGAACCCCTCGCCCTGCGTATCTGGGCCCAGCCCGACAGCCTTGATCCCGAGAAGGAAGCCCTTTCCTACATCAGCGACGCGGTTCCGGACACAGAAGCCGCCCTTTCCGGGAGCCGGGACATCCTTGCTGAGATCATCAGCGAAGACGCCGTTATCCGGGCCGGACTCCGGGAACTTTTTTCCAGAAAAGCCAGCATCAAAAGCCTCATGGTCAAGGGCAAGGAAAACGAAGGCGCCACCTTCCGGGATTATTTTGATCACGAAGAAGTGGCCTCCCGTGCGGGGGGGCACAGAATCCTCGCCATGTTCCGGGGAGAGCGGGAAGGTGTTCTCCGCATCACGATCCGCCCCGACACGGACGAAGCCCTGCAACGCATCTTCTTTCGCGTGATCCGCCGCAAAAACCGGGCTTCCCTGGAGGTGGAAAAGGCAGCTCAGGATGCCTGGAAGCGCCTTCTGGCTCCCAGCCTGGAAACGGAGCTGCGTCAGGCCCTCAAGGAAAAGGCCGATACCGAAGCCATCCAGGTCTTTGCCACCAATCTGGAAGCCCTGCTCATGGCCCCGCCCCTTGGTGGCAAACCCCTTCTCGCCGTAGATCCGGGCTTCCGGACAGGATGCAAGGTGGCGGTACTGGATGCCGGAGGCACCCTCCTTGCCGATACCCGCATTCACCCCTTTGAGCAGGAAAAGGAGGCCGAAGCCCTTATCCGGAAACTCCTCAAAAGTTTTTCCGTTTCGGCCATTGCCATTGGGAACGGCACCGCAGGCCGGGAAACGGAGAGCTTTTTCCGCAGCCTCGCCCTTTCCATTCCCATCGTCATGGTGAACGAGGCCGGAGCTTCGGTATATTCCGCATCGGAAATCGCACGGGAAGAATTCCCGGATAAGGATGTCACCGTTCGGGGCACGGTATCCATCGGCCGCAGGCTCATGGATCCCCTTTCCGAGCTTGTAAAAATTGATCCCAAGGCCATTGGGGTGGGCCAGTACCAGCATGACGTGGATGAAAACCTCCTCAAGCAACGTCTGGATGCCGTGGTCTCCTCCTGCGTGAACCGCGTGGGCGTATCGCTCAATACGGCCAGCGCTCCCCTGCTCTCCTATGTGGCAGGTCTTGGCCCCAGGCTGGCAAAGGCCGTGGTGCAGTACAGAATGGAAAACGGCCCCTTCAGAGATAGAAAATCCCTCCTCAGGGTACCCCGTCTGGGAGCCCGCACCTTTGAGCAGGCTGCGGGCTTTCTCCGGGTGCCGGAAAGCGCCGATCCCCTGGATGCCAGCGCCGTGCATCCGGAACGCTATGCCCTCGTGGCCCGTATGGCCAAAGATCTTGGTGCAAATGTGGCGGAGCTGATGAAAAACGCGGAACTCAGGGCAAAAATCCGGCCTGAAGCCTACATCACAGGGGATGTGGGACTGCCGACCCTCAGAGACATTCTGGCTGAGCTGGAAAAACCGGGACGGGATCCGAGGGAGGAGTTTTCCCTTTTCGCCTTCGCCGATGTGCACACCATGGCGGATCTTAAAACCGGCATGAAGCTTCCGGGCATTGTCACCAATGTCACCAACTTCGGCTGTTTTGTGGATGTGGGGGTACATCAGGATGGCCTTGTGCATATCAGCCAGATGGCGGATCGTTTTGTAAAAGATCCCCATGGGGTGGTCACCGTGGGCCAGCGGGTGACAGTCCGGGTGGTGGAGGTGGATATACCGAGAAAACGGATCGCCCTTTCCATGAAAAGCGGGGCAAACTGATCCCATGATCAGCTTCCCACAAAACCGCTCCGAGAAAGCAACAGAACCTGAAGGGCCTCAGTCCATCGGTCAGGAGGCCTCCCCCGCCCGGACACCCGGCCCCCGGATCTCGCTTCTCCCGCCAATTCTGGGAATCACCTGAATGCGGGTTCCCATGCGCTCCCGGATCATGGGCACATGGGAGATGATGCCGATGAGCTTGCCATCCCGGTGCAGGCCTGCAAGGGTTTCGAGAGCCGTGTCCAGGGCTTCGGCATCGAGGGTGCCGAAACCCTCGTCCAGAAACAGAGAATCCACCCGCACCCGGCTACCCGCCATGCGGGAAAGGCCCAGAGCCAGGGCCAGACTCACGATGAAGCGCTCCCCGCCGGAAAGGTTGCGGGTGGAGCGGATTTCCCCGGCCTGATAGCTGTCCACCACGTTCAGCTCCAGGGGCATGCGACTGTCCCGGATCAGAAGGTAGCGATCCGTCATTTTGGAAAGTTCCTGATTGGCGTGCTGCACCATGACCTCAAAGGTCAGCCCCTGGGCAAAATTGCGGTATTTTTTCCCATCCGAAGACCCGATCAGGCTATGCAGATGGCTCCACTGGCCACAGATGGCCTCCTGGGCTTCCGCTGCCGCCTTTTCTGCGGCAAATTTCTCCTTCAGACTGTCATTGTCGGAAAGCTTCTGACGGATGGCCCCCATCTCCTGCTGCACCCTTGTCCTTTCCTCCTCCAGACGGCCAAGCCCCTCAAGAAGAACCTCCTCCGGCTCCCCTGTGAGGGCTTTTTCCCGCTCCCTTTCCAAAAGAAGCCCTTTTTCCGCCTCCTTTGCCAGAAGCTCCGCCTCCTCCCGTTTCAGACCCTCCGCCCGGACAAGAAGGGCCTTTCGCTCCTCTTCCCCAAGGGAAGCCCTGCGGTAGCTTTCTTCATCGCAAAAGCCAAGGAGAAGACATTTTGCGATGAACTCCCTTTCCGCTCCAGAGAGAGGCTCCTGCCGAAGGGTTCGGGCAGAACGGAGACCTTCCATCTGCTGCATGAGCCTGTTCCTCTGCTCTTTTGCCTGCTCCACCCTGCTGCGAAGCCCTTCCACGGCCTTTTCCGCCTCCTGCTGGGCGGCCGCCATCCGGGCTTCTTCCCTGTCCGGATTTTTTTCCTCAAAAAGCTGCCTGCGCCTGCTGGCCAGAACCTCCCTTTCCTCCAGAAGACGGGAAAGGGCCTCCTTTTTTTCACCCATCCCCTTGCCAAGCCTTTCCATCTCTCCTTCAAGATGGCTTAAGCGGATCTTCAGGGTATGGATGTGGCTGCCAAGACCCTCCTTTTTCTGACTTGCTTCACACCAGGCCTTTTTCCGCGCAACAAGCTCCCTTTCGAGAGTTTCCAGACGGGAGACGGACACCTTTCCCATTCCATAGCCTTCAAGGGCCTCTTCCAATCCCCTCAGGGCCGCAGCATGGCGGGTTTCAAGCAGGGCCAGTTCCCCCTGCAGACGGGTGCGTGTCAACAGGGCCTTCTCCTCCCGGTGAAAGGCATCCTTAAGGGTATTTTCTCCGCCACGGGTAAGGGCCTTTTTTTTCTCAAGATCCTCGGAAAGCCTGCGGATTTCCTTTTCCAGGGTCTCACCCGTTTCCACCCGTTTTCCGGCATCCAGAAAAAGAGCCTCCTTCTCTGCACAGAAACCGGGCAGGGCCCTTTCCAGAGCATCAAATTTTAGAGCATCAAGGGAAAGATCCCAGCCTAAAGTTTCCTGAATACTGCCGATGGCCTCTTCCCCGGCCTTTTTCCGGGCCAGGGCCTCCCTGCCCAAAAGATCCAGCTGTTCCAGATCCTTGCGCAGTTCCGCCTCCTGCACCCCAAGGCGGGAAAGCCTTCCCTCCGCTGCCTTGAGATGCCGTCTCACCTCCTTCAGGGCTTCGGCTGTGGCATCGGGTCTGGGGATGTTGCCCTGGGCAAAGGGATGATCCGTTGCCCCGCACAGGGGACAGGCTTCGCCATCCTTCAGCTGGCCCCTCGCCTCCTCAAAATCCCTAAGTCTTCGCAGAAGGCCAAGCTGAATGTCGAGAAGCTCCGCTTCCCGCTCGAACCCTGCCTTCTTCGCCTTCTCCCCATCAAGAAGCCCGGTAAGCTTTTCCTTCTCCGCCCCAAGATCAGATTTTCGTTTTTCCATGGCAAGGAGATTTTCGGCTTCAGACCGGAGGCCTGCAAGGTGTTTTTCAAGGCCCTGGAGAAGCCCCCTTTCCTCCTTCAAGCGCCAGAAATCCTTCTGCCAGTCCGAAAGCTCCCTTTCCAGAAGATGGACGCGGTAGAAAGCCCTTTTTTCCCCAAGGCTCCCTTCCAGAGCTTTTTCCTGAGCCAGGGCCTTTTCAAGGAAACGCCTGCTGTCTGAAAGCTTCTTTTCCGCCTGCCCCACTTCCTCCTCGGCCCGGATTCCAGCCTGAACAAGATTTTCCCTTTCACCATGAAGACGCCGCACATCCTCCATCCGGGCGGAAAGCCCGGTCAGCTCCGTCACCAGAGCGGCATCCGCCGCCTGCCGGGTCAGAAAGGCCCCCAGATCCAGAAGCTCCCCTTCGGCCTCAGAAAGGAGCCTTTCATCCTTTTTATGGTCGGCCTGCACCTGCCTCAAGGCGCTTTCCTCTGCATGAAGGGCCTCTGAAGCCGAACGGATGGGGGCCTCTTTTTCCTGAAGCCTCAGATCAAGGGCCCGTACTTCCCGCAGAAGATGCTGCTGCTCCCGGCTCTCTTCCTTCTTTTTTTCCAGAAAAAAAAGCCCTGCATCCAGAGCCTGAACCGCTTCCCCCAAGGCCCTTTCATGGGCGGGCAATTTTTCCTGACACTGACCCAGAATCTCCGCATCCCTCTGATCCTCCCTTCTCAGGGAGAGAAGACCCGCGTAGTCCGCCCCAAGCTCCAGGGCCCGCTGCGCCCTTTCAAGCCTTTCCGCCTCAGGCAGAAAAGCCTGCTGCCGCTGGATCAGGGCCTCCTTTTCCGTCCCCATGCGAAGAAGCTCAGCCTCAAGCCCCGCAATTTTCCGCCGCCATGCAAGAAAAGCGGACGTTTCCTCCCAGGCTCCCTTCAACAGAGCCTCCCTCAGGCTTTTTTCCCCAAGAAGGGTCTTTCCCGCAAGCAAAGCTTCCTCACTGAGGAGTTGTATGTGCTTAAGCCCTGAGGCAAGGCTTTCCAGCTTCTTTTTTTCTTCAGAAAAACGGCCATGCACGCCCATGGAAATGGCACTGTAAATGGCCGTTCCCGTAATCTGCTCCAGAATGGGAGCCCTTTCATCGGGCTTTGCCTCCAGAAAGGCGGCAAAACCACCCTGGGCAAGGAGCATGGAGCGGGTGAAACGGTCAAAATCCATGCCCGTGACCTCCTCCACCCGGCGCGCCACATCCTTTTTACGGTTTTCAATACCCGCCGGGGCGTGGACATCCACAATCTCATGCACAGGATCCTGAAGCGCCCCATCGGGTTTTTTACGGGCCCGACGCTGGCTGAAATGGCAGCGGAAACATCCGGCTTTGGTTTCAAAAGTCACTTCCGCAGCGCAGTCTCCGGTCTGACGGCTCATGATCTCATTGCCCGCCTTGTTCACCCGCTCAAGGCGGGGAGTGCGGCCATAGAGGGCAAGGCAGATGGCATCCAGGATGGTGCTTTTACCCGCACCCGTAGGCCCGGTGATGGCAAAAATCCCATCGGAAACAAAGGCCTTGTGGGTAAAGTCGATGTGCCAGTCGCCGGTAAGGGAGTTGAGATTTCTGAAGGATATCTGAAGGATTTTCATGCCCTGATGTGCTCACCCTATGATGTTGAAGTCTGCCCGGCTTTTATTGGGGCCAATTCCGCATAAAAAAAACCGCAGTACAGACAGCTGCCTGCCACGCCCCGTTCAGTCCCTGCCAAAACCCTTACAGGCCCGGCTCCGCATCCGCTCATGGATGCTCGTTTTGTTCTGCTTCCAGCCCCAAAAGCACCTCTTTATACAACTGACGCAACGCTTCCTGCTGGAATTCCGGTATGGCATGGGCCGCAAGGCAGCGGTCAAAGACCTCCTCCACTCCCAGATCAGAAAGGCTTTCTCCGGCTTCAGCCGGGGTACAGATTCCGGCCCGGACCTGCCTGTTTTTGATGCAGAGAAGTTTCAGCCCTGTATCCGCCACTGCCCCTTCCAAAGATTCCCGCAGATCCCCCTTCACCGTGTCGCCCGTATAGATCAGCTCCAGCCAGGCGGAAGCATCCCTTTCCACAAGGGATTCAATCCCAGCCAAAAGGGTCTCCCAGTCCCCCTCAAGGCGCACAAGCTCCTGAAAAACCGGTACAGGCACGGAAGAGACCACCGGGCTTACACCTTTTCCTTCAGAATCCTCAAAGATAATAAGGCAGAGACTTTTAGCCCTGCCCGCCTCTCCGAACCCCATGGCAAGGGGAGCGCCACTGTAACGGATATGCTCTGCGCCGGAAACCTTCTGGGCCCCATGCAGATGGCCGAGGGCCACATAGTCCGCAAAATCCGGAAAAACCGCCGCAGGCACATGGGCAAGGCTTCCCACATAAAGATCCCGAACCCCATCTCCCTCCACAATGCTGCCTCCTGCCGCAAAAAGATGGCCCATGACCAGAAGAGGAATCCTTTGAGAACAGGAGGCACTGCCTTCCGCCATCAGGGCCTTACGCTTTTCTTCCGCCAGACCACAGACCAGAGCATAATGGCTGCGGATACCCGCAACCAGACGGGCCTGCTTGTCCTCACTGCTTTCCCCGGCCTCGGAAATGCGGACATCCCGGTCCCTGAGAAAGGGAACGGCGCAGACGAGAAGCCTTTCTTTACGTACAGGCGGCTCCGGTACAGAACAGATCCTTGAGGGAAACTCCAGCAGCAGCAGCTCTTCTTCCGGATTTCCGGAAACCGCCCCCACCACATGAACATTCAGAGCGGCAAGGAGGGGCCCCGGAGCATTGAGAAAGGACGGAGAATCATGGTTGCCGCCCGTGATCACCACATGGTGGCAGGGGCCTGAAGCCAGACGGCTCAAAAAACCATAGTAAAGCTCCTGGGCGCGGACACCGGGTGTGGTGGTGTCAAAAACATCTCCTGCAATGAGGAGAACATCCACCCCCTCCTTTTCAATGAAATCGCCAAGCCAGGAAAGAAAGGCCCCGAATTCTTCATAACGCTGCTGACCGTAAAGGGTACGGCCAAGGTGCCAGTCCGAGGTGTGCAGAATTTTCATGGCCGACCTTTCGGCATCCCAAACCGCCTATGCAGCGGTTTGTCAAAAAGTACGTCACAGTACGGAAAACACATTTATCATAACCTATGACCTGCTCGATTGTCGCAAATAGTCTTTTGCTGCCAATATCAGAAAAATTCCGCGAAAAAAAGGAGAAGGGAGAGGATATCCTTCTCCATCCTCAAACCACATCCGGCCAATACAGTGTCTTCATCATCGCATGACCGTTGGGGGTAATCACTAAACTTCACTTTGATATCCAGCCAAAACCCAGGAACTAAACATTAAAAACAGATACTTATTCATGAAACCTAAAAAAACAAAACACATTTTTTAAAACAAAATGATACCCAAAATTTACTGAAACAAATTTAAAATAGTTATTTATAAATCTTATTTTGCAATAAAAACAAAATGGTTATAATAAAATATCCAGATCTAAAACGCGAACAACAACAATATTGTGATTGACAAACCCTTAGACAGCCTTTATTTTTACCTCTCTAGAGTAAACATGCTCTTTTGAAAATTGGGGGCGACATGGCTTCGACGGGGATGTTGAAGTGGTGGTTGCATGCCGAGCTCTCCGCAGGCTCGTAAAACAGCGGAACCTAAAGTAATCGCAGACGATTATAACTACGCTGTAGCAGCATAAGCTACCGTCTCACCAGCACACTCCCGCAGTGCTGGAATGGGGCGTCGACTCGCGGGACCGCCTGAAAAGCCTGCCTGCGGCTTTTCAGGTTAAATCAGCAGGATCGCCCGAACCACAGCCTGTTCAGAGGCGTTGGTAAGGGTTAAATTTAAAATCTGAACTAAGCATGTAGACACTCTCATGGAGAATCTTCGGACGCGGGTTCAATTCCCGCCGCCTCCACCACCATCATAATTAAGGCCGCCTTCGGGTGGCTTTTTTATTTGGTTTTTTCCTGATTTTATGCGGGTTTTGTGGTTTTTTACCCGTCAAGGCCGTCACACAAAACATACAAAAACATGGTGCAGCAAGGCTTTTTTTGATAGTCCTGTGTGTGTTCTGGAAAAAACCGGACACACGGACACACGGACACACACAAAACATACACAGGGGGAAGATACCGATATGGCAACAAAAAACCAGCTCACGGCCATCGAGTGCGAAAATGCAGCACCGGGGGAATCCCGGTACACATTGTCCGATGGCAATGGATCTTTTCTCGGATGGTAATGACCTTTTCTGGTGGTAAGGCCCACGGAGAAAAAAATATGGTAGATGCGTTACTATCCTGAAAGTCAGATAAAGCGTACGCATGTTCTCACCCCTCAGGAAAATAGCATAGAATCAGGAGGGTGGAAGAACCGGGGTGTAAAAACTGAGTCCGCATGATAATCAGATTTATTATTGACAGCTACTCTGAAAATCTCTATGTTCCCCCTGCTTTCAGGAATACTGGGAACTTGTTTGAATCCTGTTTTCCCAAAAGAGCAAAGATAGCGGGATACTAAAAAACAAGTACATACTGATATCATTATAAATTTATTTTTGTTCCTTTTTTTATTTTTTAAAAAAATCTTTCTGCTGAAACAGCCGTACCAAATTTTTACTTTATCACAATAAAATAAAGTACTCTTTTCCTGCCATACTGTCATATCTACATGCTCACAAGATGAGTCCTATCATTCATAAACCTGCCTTCAAGGCTCCCCTTCTTTGAGCCATTTTGAGAAACGGCAGAAACCCCGCAAAGGGTTTCTGCCGTTTCCTGTTTCAAGCTTCTTGCCAAACAAGAAAATTTGCTATAAACACAGCAAAGTAAACCATAATATAAAGCTGCCGACAATCGACAGGAGGATTTTTTAGCCATGGATATTTCAATCAAAATCCTGGTAGTCGACGATTTCGCTACCATGCGGCGCATTCTGAAAAATATTCTCAAGCAGCTTGGATTCACAAACATTACCGAAGCTGATGATGGAACAACGGCCCTTGAAGCCCTGTCCAAAAACAGTTTTGATCTCATCATTTCAGACTGGAATATGCCCAAAATGTCCGGACTGGATTTACTTAAAAAAGTCCGCTCAGATCCTGCCTGTAAAAATATCCCCTTCCTCATGGTAACGGCGGAAGCCCAAAAACAAAACGTGATTGAAGCCGTTCAGGCCGGAGTCTCAAACTATGTTGTAAAACCTTTTACTGCGGAAGCCATTGCGGAAAAACTGAATAAAATCATTTCATGATAAAAAACAAAACGTGCATGGCATCAGAATAAAAAATTTTTGAGGACTCCCCTGACTCAGCCCTTGCCCTTGATTCCAAAAAACCGGGCAGCCCTCATGTTTTAACCTGTACGTTTTAACTCTTCAGCGCTGTCGCTTTCCAAGATCTGGGCCTTTTTCAAGTATTCAGAATCCGACAACAGTCGGGCTTGATCGGAAGGGATTTCTGATGAAAATGTCGTGGACGCGGAAACACCCGGTACGGCATCTCCCCCATTGAAGCATGAAAACCGGATCCACCATAAACGATAACTGAAACAGAATCTCCGTTAAAAAAGAATCAACCGCCCTACCCCCACCAGCTTTATATAAATGGCCCAAGGCCACCCCGAAAAATAAGGGCTGTAATCGCCAGCCAGCACAAAAGGATCAGGGTGGCGAGTCCCAGAATCAATGCGGACAACCGTATTCCGGTACTTTCGGTTTTTTTCTCCGAGTAGCCCAAAACAGCTGCTGCCAGAATACCGGCAAGAAGCCCCCCCCCGTGTCCCCAGTTATTGATACCCGGCACAAGAAAACCAATAATCACAAGGCTGAGAATCCACCCCTGGGTATGCTGATACACCGCCTTGCCATGAAAGCCCCCCCGCCGCTTTCCATAATAGAGAAGGGCACCGATCAGTCCACAGATGGCGGCAGACGCTCCAACCGTCAACGACACACCTCCCGCAAGGGAAAGGGCAAAGCCCGCCACATTAGTAAAAAGATAAATAAGAAGCATGCGAAAAGGCCCAAAAGCTCTCTCCACAAGCTGCCCCAGCTGACGGAGAGCGACCATATTAAAAAGGAGATGCAGCAATCCTCCATGAAGAAAGCCTGCACTCACCAGAGTAAACCAATCTCCATGCTGAAAGACTGGCCAGGTTCCGGTAGCTCCCAGCATGAGCAGACTTCTGGTGTCCGGTGCCAGGGCGGTAAAGGGATTCAGCGTCCATTTGGTTTCCGCAGGATTGAGCAGCAGGGAAAACAGAAAAAAAAGTGAATTCACCCAGATCAGGATCTTAACGATTTCTCCCGGACGCCCCATGCGGGCAAGTATATTTTCAGGTCGCCACCCCTTTCCAGGTTGTTTCTGACCGCACCAGGGACAGACGTCCTGATCCAGACTCACCAGTTTTCCACATTTGGGGCACATCCGGGCCTTATTCCCTGTCATGAAGCCTCCTTGCCTTCCGGATTCTGAAATTCCCGGTGCTTTTCTGCCCGTCCTCCGAGCTGCCCGCAGCCTGCCATCACTTCCCTGCCCCGGCTCCAGCGTTTTCGGACAAAAAGCCCCTTTTCGTACAGAAAAGCACCAAAACGGTGAATGTCCCCATCCTCCGTTGCAGGCCATTTTCCCTCTCTGCCAGGATTGTAGGGAATCAGATTAATGCGTACCGGAAGCCCTGTGGCAAAATGCACCAGGGCCTCGGCATCTTCCTGACGGTCATTCACACCAGGGATAAGCACATAAGCCAGCAGAATGGCTCCACCCGGCGGCAGGGGAAACTCCATGATGGCTTTTCGCAATCGCTTCAGGGGGAAGGCCCGGTTCACAGGCATTAGATCATCCCTCAGCCCATCGTTTGCCGCATTCAGACTTACAGAAAGGTGGAGATTTCCCATCCGTCGTGCTGCCAGTTTCTCCATACCCGGCACAAGCCCCACAGTGGACAGGGTCTGACGCCGCAGGGGGATGTTAAAACCCCGCTGATCCGAAAGGACTTCCACGGCCTTGAGTACCGCTTCCAGATTATCCAGGGGTTCGCCCATGCCCATGTACACCACATTGCGGATGGATCGCTTCAACTGATGCCTTGCCGCAAACACCTGAAGGACGACCTCCTCGGTCTTGAGCTGACGGATCAGCCCCATGGTACCGGTCTCACAGAAGGCACACCCCATCCGACAGCCCACCTGGGTAGAGACACAGAGCGTTTCGTGGCGATCCATGGTGAGCACCACCGACTCAATACGCAGATCGTCGTCAAGGGCCGTCACAAACTTGAAAGAGTCCCCGGTTCCTGCGGTCTCCACAATACGGGCTTCGGGGATCACAAGCTTTTCTGCAATATGCCGTGCAAGACTGCCTGATTTTTCAAAGGCCGCAAGCTCCTTGAAGTCAGCATTTCCTCGCCCCATCACCTCATGGTAGAGAGCCCTTGCATGAAAAGATCCCTTCCCCATCAAAAAACGCAGCCAGTTTTCAAGGTCTGCACAGGTCATGGAAAAAAGTGCGTTTTTCATATTTTCTTCAGGACAGGAGGTCACCGCAGCATCCTTAAGTCTTGGAAATCGGAAGACATGAAGATGTCAGGCCTTTTCCCTTGAAAGAAAGTCATCAATCACACGGGTCAGAAATTCCGTGGCATCCATATCCGTTTTTTCTGCAAGCTCCCTGGCACCATGCCACAGACGTTTTTCCAGGGGAAAATGGACATACCGCAACGCTTCAACCTCACTCATACCGCAGGCCGCCCGTGCCCGACAGGCGATGGCCGCCGTTTTTTTGGGATCTGTTTTTTTGGCATAGGCATTCAGCACAAAATCCACCAGATCATCAAGATCCAGCCCAAAATTTGCCGAACGTTTCTTGTACCACTTCACCAGATCGTCATTTAAATTCAGAGTAACTTCCATATTCGAAAAAAACCTCCTCAGGATTCCTAATGCTGCAAAAATGATATCTTCCCAAAAGTATCTCTCAAATCGCTTGTCCGAAAAAACCTGCTCTCAGAAAAGCCCATGCAACGGCCCACCCGGTGCGGCTAGGGCCTCCACCCTCTTTTCCACCCCAGGATCCGTTTCAAGGCCCGGCGCGTGGTGGCCCTTCACCCGGGCATCGATGACAAGGGGCCCCTTGCAGCCCCAGTGCTTGTCCCGGATGAAGCTCCCGCCCCCGTGTACGTCCCTTGCGGGATCGCTGCGGGTGAAGGTCACCCAGAGCCAGTTGGCCTCCCGTCTGGCCGCAAAGGCCGCGTCATCCACGAGAAGCACCAGGGGAAACGCCCCGGAAAGCCCCTCCTGCCTGTGAAGCGCCCTGGCGATCCGGCGGGCGCTTTGGCCTGCCTCCTTTTCCGCCGCCATGCCGGATACGGCAAGAATACCGGGAAGCACCACGCAAACCGCATCCAGCCCTTCGGGAAGCCGGAAGCCTTCGGGAAGCCTTGCGCCCAGGCGGCGTTTGCGGGATCCGCAGGCCGTCACCACAAGCTTGGACCCCTGATTCAGACCGGAACCCGAATAATCCAGGGTATCCATGGTGGTGCGGGTATGGAAATGCAGATCCCGCTCCCAGTCCACCCGTTCGAGAAGATGGGTGAAAAAGGCGGGAATATCATGGATATCCAGCGTCGGATCATCTTCCTTCGCCACCATGAAAAGGTATTTGGCAAGGGAACAGTGGCCAAAGCCCAGAATGGCCGAGGCCTGGGTGTGCAGCTCCATGGGCCGGGAATGCTCCGGGCCAAACCGCTCCTGACCGATGGCTAAAAGCAGAGGATGCACGCCCGCCGCATCCACGGCATGCACAGAAGCCACACCGGGCAGGGAAACGGGCACCATGGGAGCTGTGATCTCATGGATGAGCTGGCCGAAAACCGTGTCTTCCGCAGGCGGCCTGCCCACCACGGTAAAGGGCCAGAGGGGGTTTTTCCGGTGATGAACCCGCACCCCTTCCAGATAGGGAAAGTCGTGCACCAGACTGTAATAGCCCAGATGATCCCCGAAGGGGCCTTCGGGTTTTTGGCCCTCGGCCACGTAGCCTGTGATGCAGAAATCCGCATCGAGACTGAGAATATGATCGCCTTTGCGGGCATAACGGAAATTCCGGCCTCCGAGAGCGCCTGCAAAGACCAGCTCGGAAAGTCCTTCGGGAAGGGGCATGACCGCAGCCAGGGTATGGGCCGGAGGCCCGCCCACAAAAATGCTCACCGGAAGTCTTTTTCCCAGAGCCGCAGCCCTGCTGTGGTGGATGCCGATGTCCCTGCGGATCTGGTAATGAAGCCCCACTTCCGCATCCTGCCGGTAGGCGTTGCCGGAAAGCTGTACCCGGTACATGCCAAGGTTGGTGGCAAAGATTCCCGGTTTTTCAGGATCTTCACTGAGCACCTGAGGAAGAAGGATAAATCCTCCCCCGTCCCTTGGCCAGCAGCGCACCGCTGGCAGCTTCGAGATGCGGGTTTCATGGGCCAGCACAGGCCCTGTCCCCTTACGGAGGGGAAGGGAGGCCATGAGGGTGCGGGGAAGGGAAAGAAGGGAGGACGGCCTGCGCAGAAGTCCTGCGGGATCGGCCTTGGCCGCCACCAGGGTCTGGACGGCTTCAAGGGTATCCCGGAACAGAAAACGCGCCCGCTCCAGAGTGCCGAAAAGATTGGAAACCGCAGGAAAGGGAGACCCCTTCACCCGCTCATAGAGGAGGGCAGGCCCCCCCGCCTCCTGCACCCTGCGGTGGATGGCGGCCATTTCCAGATCCGGATCCACTTCCTGTGCAATGCGGACAAGATCGCCTTTTTTTTCCAGATCCAGCACGGCCTCCCAGAGGCTTTGGTATCTCATGCCTGCTCCTCTTCCGCCATGGAGACCGGCTTTTTGAAACCAAAGCCCAGGCGGTTGTCCCCGTACAGGGCGTATTCGGGGATGAAACGGAAAAAGCGGTTGCCAAAGCGCTCCCCGAACTGCTTGGGATCATACATCCCCGCTCCCGCCATTTCCTTGATAAAGGGAAATTTTCTCAAATACCGGGCAAAGGCCGAAGGGGAACCGCTGCTCCCCGGCCGGATGCGGCCCGTCATCTGAAGACCGCAGATCTTCTTCCAGTTGCCGCCATCCTGATAGACACTGGCCGAGGCCTGTCTGCCATGGCGGATATGCCGGGACTCCGGTGAGGAAAAAAACCAGAAGGCCCCTTCGGAAAAGACATAATACACCGGAGCCGCCCAGGGCCCTTCCGGGCCACAGACACCGAGGATCATCACCTGCTTTTCCTTCGCCAGCTCCCGGGCCCGCAGATTCAGCGCCTCCTGGGAAAGGGATTTCCCATCCCTTCCGAGGATCATGACCACCAGCCCATGTCTTTCAGATTCCTGCGGATATAAGGCCAGTGCAGCCAGAGATGCAGCAGCAGGGTACAAAGAAAAACCAGCCCCGTGACGCCATGCACATCCTGAAAAAAATGCCGGATATCCTGGGCTGTGCCCGGATTTCCCCGGCCATGGGGGATCATCCAGGACAGAAGACCTGTCAGTGCCAGAAGCAAAAAGCAAAAGGCCAGAGCAAGATTCACCATCCATCCAAACCGGGCTTTAGTGTTCATGGGGCATCCTTTCCTTTCCAGAGTCCAGCGAAATCTTCTTCCCATGGGGCTGTACGCAAAAAGGCGGCCCGAAGGCCGCCTTCTGTCATGGCATAAATGGGCGCAGTGTCAAGACCTGAACCGTTTTTTCTACCGCTGTTTTTTACCGCAGGCCGGGCAGAAAACAAAGCCATCCTGCACCGGTGCACCACAGCCCTTGCAACGGTTGGCGGAAACAGGCTCCAGTTCCACAAGAAGTTCCCCGTCCTTCACGGGAACCATCTTCCGGTCCACCTGGTACCGGGCCGCCTTGAGCACCCGCTTCACCCGGCCATCCACCGTGGTACGTACGGCCTTTTCCTGCTTCATAATGGAGATGTTGAAAATCTCCTCCCCGGCCTTCACCATGTCGCCCACATTCACGTGGGTGACCCAGAGATCACCGTTGGAAGGGGAGGCAATGTGGTAGGGATTTTCCCGATCCGCCAGCTCCATCCCCGCAGAACCACCCCGCACAGGCTGGGCCACCTTCACCACATGGGTGAGAATTTCCGAATCCAGATGGTAACGCACCACCGCATTGCCGTCATCGTCGGGATCGGAGATATCAAGAATGGTCATTTCATGGGGCATGCCCCGGCTGTCCCGGAAAGAACAGGAGCTGCCCTTCTCCACCCCTTCAAACCAGACATCCAGGGGCAGGTTGTTCGGTTCTCCGTATTTTTCCTGGAACCGGATGGTTTTCAGGGCATCTCCGGGATGGTTGAGATAAAGAACCAGTTCCTCGGGCGTGGGTTCCCGGTTGAGGGCCTTGACCAGGGCATCCCTTTCCGTCTTGAGATCCATGGGAAGAAGATGCTTTAAAGGAGAATCCTCGGTTCGGTTTTCCATGGCCTTTCTGTAATCCGGGCCAAAGGCGGACTCATAGACCCAGTCCGGCGGAAAGCCTAAGGGCAGGCGGCCAAATTTTCCCACAATGAGATCCCGGAAAGCGTCGTTGGCATCCTGGTAAATCTCCAGACGGGCTTTTTTCAATTCCTGGGACAAGGCCGCCTCCGGCGTGTTCACCACCGCATCCAGTACCCCGAGGAGTTTGCTCACATGCTTCTCCCCTCCCCGCTTGAAGGCCCCGGTTACGGCAAGGAAAGCCGTGTTCCAGGTAATCTGGGAGCCGGGGGTAACGTCATGATAACGCACGATCTGACGGATACCAGCCAGATACTTCAGCATATAGGGAAGCAGATGGATATAGCCCTGCTTCATGGCGCCTTCCTGGGAAGAACTGGTGGCGCCGCCGGGCATGCCATGCTGAACCACCTCATAGTCCACCCCCTGGAAATAGGGAGCCGTATAGCGATCGTAGTAGGGCATGATCTGTTTCAGCACAAAGCCCGCATCCCGCACCCGCTCCTTGTCGAGACTGATGGGCAGGCCATATTCCTCCTCCATCAGGGCCGCTGTGGCCAGCACATCCCCCTGACCGTACCAGCGCACGGAAGCGCCGATGGCCGCATCGAGAATATGGCAGCCCGCCTGACCGGCTGCGGCAAGGGCGGGGGAGAAAAGCCCGTCCGTACAGTGACGGTGGAAGTGCAGCACCAGATCCGGATATTTTTCCCGGAGTTTTGTGACAAGATCCCGGATCATGCGGGGCGGGCAGACACCGGCCATATCCTTCAGCCCCAGAATGATGATACGGGTGGCCTCTTCCACAGAAACACCCGCCACATCGGCCACCATGACAAGAATCTCTTCCGTAACGGAAAGGTAATGCGCCGTATCAAAGCCCTTGGCGTAGCTCATGGAAATGGCGGGCTGGAAGATCTTGGCCTTTTTGGGCAGCACCACCTCGGCAAAGGGCCGCATGTTTTCAATGTGGTTCAAAAAGTCAAAGCAGCGGATCACGTCATAGTGTTCACAGATCATTTCCCCTGTGACGCGCATGAGGTTCTTGGGCTGGGGCTTGTAACCCAGCACATTGGTGGAGCGGATGAGAATCTGCTTTAAGGTATCCGGCGCAAACTTATTCCAGTCCTCCGCTTCTTTGAAGGGGTAGGTCATGTTGCCCAGCATGGCCACATGGAAATGGGCCCCGCCCCCGTTTTCAAGGGAGAAGAATCCGCATTTGTCAAGGATGGGCCCGATGAGCCGGTCTTCGGCCAGACGGAAACGGTTTCCGGAGTTGGACTGGGTCTGATCCCTGCATGTGGTGTCCGAAAAGAAAATCTTTCCGGCCGTACGCACATAATCCAGAATACTCTCCCGGCTCTGTCCCCTGCGCAGGGGGGAAGGCTCTCTACAATCCTTCTCCGGCATGGACGGAATCACAGGGTTGCAGGGCCCGAGACGCTTGTCATGGACGCCCCTGTAGTCGTTCAGGGAAAGAAATTCGTTGTAGCCCTTGGCGGAGATGTCCGCGATGAGGCGGGAAAGACGCAGAGCTTCGGGCTGTTGATCCACATAGTCAAAAATTTCAGGATTCCGGTGCACATACTTGGTATCGTACTGCCCCTCCACAAAATCCGGCCGTTCCAGCACGGTTTTGAAAAAGGGAATGGTGGTTTTCACACCGGAAATCATGTACTCGCTCAAAGCCCGCCGCATCTGAACCACGCACTTGGGCCAGGTGTTGGCATAGGTGATGAGCAGGGCGGCTGCGGAATCATACTGGGAGGGGAATTCATAGCCTGCGGATACACAGGAATCCAGCCTCACTCCAGGGCCGCCGGGAGAAATGTAGCGGGTAATGCGACCTGCGTTGGGCGAGAAATTCTTTTTCGGGTCTTCACAGTTCACCCGCACCTGCATGACAAACTGGTTGGGCCTTGTATTTTCCTCGTTGAAGCGCAGCTTGCAGCCATAGGCAATGGCAATCTGCTCTTCCACCAGATCCACCCCGTAACGGCATTCGGTGATGCCATGCTCCACCTGAAGGCGGGTATTGGCCTCAATGAGATAGGGGTTGCCCTCCATATCCACAAGGAATTCCACCGTCACGAGAGAGTAATAGTCCACCGCCTTCACAAGGCGGATGGCGTATTCCTTGAGCCTTGCCCGAAGTTCCGGGGTCATGCCCGGCCAGGGGGACGGGGTAATCTCAACCAGCTTCTGATGGTTGCGCTGCACGGTGCAGTCCCGCTCATCAAAGGCAAAGACATTGCCGTATTTGTCGGCAATCACCTGAATCTCAATGTGCCGGACAGAGGGAAGCAGCCTTTCCACAAAGAGCCTCGGGTTGCCAAAACTGGCTTCCGCCAGGGCAGAAGCCTTAATAAAGCTCGATTCCAGATCATCATCGGAATACACTTCATAGATTCCCCTTCCGCCCCCGCCCCCCTCGGCCTTGAGCATAATGGGGAAACCCAGTTTATAGGCAATCTCCCGGGCTTCAGGAATGGTGACCTCTTTTTCGGAACCGGGCACCACAGGCACTCCCACCTTCTGAGCCAGCCTGCGCACAGCCACCTTGTTGCCCAGCTCGTGCATGGCCGCCTGGGGAGGGCCGATGAAAATAATCCCCGCCTCTTCACATATGGCGGGAAAAGCATCATCTTCCGCACCAAAACCCCATCCGGGATGGATGGCTTCAATCCCCTCATCCTTGGCTTTGCGGACAATGCGCTCCAGATCCAGGTACGCCGTCGGGTTTTCTCCCAGGAGCATGAGTCTTCTGGCGGCAACGGCGGCAGGGGAGGTTTTGTCCACATCCGTTGCGGTCACGCAGGCCGTGGCCCCCAGTTCGGTGATGGCCCGGCTGATGCGACGGGCGGGAATCCCCCGGTTGGCAATGAGGATACGGACATCTTCCCCGGCATCCCGTCTCCCGGCGATTTCCGCCTGGAATTCTTCAAAGGTTTTCATACCCATTGCAATCCCTTCCTTTTCTGGCCCTGGTAGTGAGCACAATCTTTATATTCTATGCGGAACCGATACTGCCCGAGTACAGAAGAACCTCCTCCTTCCCGGACAACAGGCGCAAGGCACCGTCTCCGGCAAGGCCAAGCAGCACAGCACTGAAGGCCGCCCCCTCCGAAGGATATACCCGCACCGGGCGATCTTTCCGCCACAGCCTCTGAGTCAAAGCGGGTACTACATCATAATCGGGAATTTTTTCAAGCATTTTCGCTAAAAAAGACCCCGCATGCTGCACAATATCCTTCCAGAACAGAAAAAAAATATCACAGGATTGCCTTTGATTCAGGCATGTTGCCTGGATCAGACAATTTTCCCGCAATTCATGGCTCAAAGGGGCCGCCACAAGGTTCATCCCGATACCCGCAAGGATGCGATCCGGGCCGGAACGGATAAGAACCCCTCCCAGCTTTCCGTCTTCCAGAACAAGATCATTGGGCCATTTGACGGCCACCCGGATTCCCTTTGCCTCCAGGGCCAGGGCCAGGGCTGCCCCCACCATCAGGGGCAGAAGACTCCCCCTCTGCAAAAGAGAGCCTGGCAGCTTCCATACGGCGTGCAGATTTCCCGGAGGCGAAATCCAGGTTCTCCCGTACTGCCCCACTCCTGCCCGCTGGCTTAGGGCCAGCACCGAATCCCAGTCCTGAAGAAGTCCCTCTTTCTCCAGCCAGTCCGCCACATCAAAGGCTGAGCTGCAGTCTCCGCAGACCCGTATGACAGGGTCTTCTCCCCCGCCAGCATCCCCAGCCACCCAGTCTCCCCTTTCATCCGGTGAAGGCACAAACCCTGCCCAATCCCGGAAAAAGGCCACATCCAGGGGGGCTGCAAGCCCAGGTGCACCCCTGCGCCAGAAGAGCACGGAAGACTGCATCAGGCATCCTTTCCCGCGACCCTGGCCCAGGAATCCCTCAGGCCGATGGTGCGGTTCAGCACAGGATTTCCGCCTTCAGAATCCGGATCCACACAGAAATATCCCACCCGCTCCAGCTGAAAGACCTCCCCCTTGTCCGCATCCCTGAGGGAAGGCTCCAGCCAGGCCCTTTTCACCTGAAGGGAATCCGGATTGAGGGCATCAAGGAAGGTCTTGCCCTCGGGCATGTCATCGGGGTCTTCCTTCGTGAACAGGCGGTCATAAAGGCGGACTTCCGCAGGCAGGGCGTGGGGTGCGGAAACCCAGTGGATGGTGGCCTTCACCTTGCGGCCGTCCGGCGCATTGCCGCCCAGGGTTTCGGGGTCATAGGTGCAGCGCAGCTCCACCACCTCGCCCGTTACGGGATCTTTCACCACTTCCTCGCAGGTGACAAAATAGGCAAACCGCAACCGTACTTCCCGGCCCGGAGAAAGCCGGAAGAATTTCTTGGGCGGATTTTCCATGAAATCCTCCCGTTCGATCCAGAGCTCTCTGGAAAAGGGGATGGATCGTTTTCCCGCATCCGGATCTTCCGGGTGGTTCACCGCATCCAGCCACTCGGTTTTTCCTTCGGGATAATTGGTGATGACAAGCTTCACCGGATCCAGCACCCCCATGCGGCGCTCAGCACTCTTATTCAGATGATCCCGCACACAGAACTCAAAAAGGGCCAGATCCACGGTGCTGTCCTTTTTCGCCACCCCGATGCGTTCACAGAAATCCCGCACCGCAGCCGCAGGAATTCCCCTGCGCCTTAAGCCGGAGAGGGTGGGCATGCGGGGATCATCCCAGCCCTTCACATGGCCTTCTCTCACCAGCTGAATCAGTTTTCGCTTGCTGAGAACCGTGTAGGAGAGATTCAGACGGGCGAACTCGTACTGCCGGGGGCGGCTGGGGGCATCAATATTGTCCAGCACCCAGTCATAAAGCTCCCGGTTGTTCTCAAACTCCAGGGTGCAGATGGAATGGGTGATGCGCTCCATGGCGTCGGAGATGCAGTGGGTGAAGTCATACATGGGGTAGATGCACCAGGCGTCCCCCGTTCTGTGGTGGTGTACCTTGCGGATGCGGTAGATGGTGGGATCCCGCATGAGGATGTTGGGCGCGGCCATGTCAATCTTAAGCCTCAGCACATGGCTGCCCTCCTCAAACTCCCCGGCCCGCATCCGGGCAAAAAGATCGAGGTTCTCCTCCACACTGCGGCTGCGGTAGGGGCTGTTTTTTCCAGGTTCCGTGAGGGTTCCCCGGTAGCTGCGGGTTTCTTCCGCAGAAAGGGAGCAGACATAGGCCTTGCCCGCACGGATCAGATCTACGGCGAAATCATGGAGATTTTCAAAATAATCGGAGGCGTAAAATTCCCGGTCTTCCCAGTCAAAACCCAGCCAGCGCACATCCGCCCTGATGGCGTTGACATACTCCACGGATTCCTTTTCCGGGTTGGTGTCGTCAAAGCGCAGATTGCATTTTCCGGCAAACTCCTGGGCCATCCCGAAGTTGAGGCAGATGGATTTGGCGTGTCCCATGTGGAGGTAGCCGTTGGGCTCCGGCGGGAACCGGGTATGTACCCGGCCCTGATGGGTATGGGCGGCACTATCCGCTGCAATGATATTCCGGATAAAATGGGAAGGGGCGCTGCTGTCACTGCTGCTCATGGCTATCCTTTCCGGGCTTAAAGGCGCCCAAGGGGTCTTCGGGATCTGCTGAAAACGGTGGCAAAATCAGGTTGAACTTTAATGTCAGAAGGCATATCTCACGCAAAGGTCAAAGAGGCAAAAACAAAATTTAAGACATAAGGAAAGCGTCCATGTATTTTCGGCTCGGCTCCCTCAACCCCGTAAAAAAAGAAGCCCTTTTCCAGGCCCTTGAAGAATCCGGACGGTTTCCGGATATCGAAATCCATGCCCTCAGTCTGCCTTCGGGCGTTTCCGACCAGCCCATCGGCTTTGAAACCACCCTCACCGGCGCACGCAACCGGGCCCGGGCCGCCTGGAGTCCGGAGGTGTATCTTGGTGTGGGCATCGAATCCGGTCTGGTACCCATCCCCCTGACAGCCACAGGGTATATGAACCTCACCGCCTGTGTCCTCTTTGATGGCAGACACTTCTTCACAGGTTTAGGCCCCGCCTTTGAACTGCCCGAAGACATCACCCGGAAGGTGGTGGAAGAAGGTCTGGAGCTGGATGCCGCCGTCCAGGCCGCAGGGTTCAGCACCAATCCCCGCATCGGCTACAGCGAAGGACTCATCGGCATCCTCACCCGGAATGTGGTCACCCGCATGGCCTATACCAAGCCCGCCGTACACATGGCCCTGGCCGCCCTGCCATGACTTCTTACCTCCGAAACACAAGGGGGGGGTAAACAAACTTAAGGTTCCACCCTGCGCTTTCCCAGCTTGTGAGCGCCTTCAGGAAATCTTTTTTCAATGATGGAAATCACTTCCTCAGCACTGGATTCAATGGGCTTGTTGCTCACATTGATGGAATTGAAACCATGGCGACGGTACAGTTCCCGTACGGCATCCACCTCCCGGTACACTTCCTTGACCCCGGAATAGGCCATGTCATCGGTAAGCCCCAACCGCTTTCTGCGGATTTGCCTGTGGGCCGCCAGCTGCTCGGGATCAATGTAGAGGGCCACAATGCGTTTCCGGTTGATGGCCATGAGTTCCGCCGGCAGGGGAATACCGATGACAATGGGGACATTGGCCACCTTCCAGCCATGGACGGAGAGGTACATGCTCAAAGGGGTTTTACCGGAACGGGACAGACCCACCAGCACAATTTCCGCCTTACCCAGATCCTGGGGGTTGAGACCGTCATCGTGGGCTACGGCAAACTCAATGGCCGTCACCCGATCCATGTTGATCTGGTTAAACTTACGGTAGCGGCCCGGCTCACAGAGAGGGGCCTCACCAAACGCCTTGCACATCATTTCAAGGGAAGGCCCCATGAGATCCACGCAGGGGATGGCCCTACGTTCGCATTCCTGACACACCAGCTCCCGCATTTCAGAATCCACAATGGTATAGATCACCATGCCCCGGTCTTCCGCAACCCTCTCCAGAGCATGAAAAACATCCTCGGGATGGAGCACATGGGGCACACGGTGTACCTTGCTCCGTATTCCGGGAAACTGCACCAGAGCCGAACGGGCCATCTGTTCTCCATTGATTCCCTGGCCACAGGACAGAACATAAACAGGCTGCCCCTGACGGCCCATGGTGGTGACTTCTCCCCAAGACATGCGGTCTCCTTCCTTAAGAATTTTATATTGCAAGATACCCACAGACCTTGTCCCTGCAAGATCTTTTGACAAGAAGAAGGAACTCGACTATGGGTACAGAGTTTTTTCAACAGCTCCCAGGATCTTAATATCTTAAGGGAAGCGACTACAGGGAGACCCATGGGTATGCTCATCGAAAAACTACGTCAGTTCAAAAAAAATCAGGATATTGTGGAAATCGGACGCCGTCATTTCTCAGACACACCCGTCATCGGACAGATCCGCGCCCTTTCCGATACCCTGGCACAGATTACGGAGTACGACAGTCTGGGACGCTATGCCGGTATTGCCGTTCTCTACACCGATGACATCACGGATCTTCTCTGGGATACACGGAATACGCGGGCCGTCCTGCGCCTTGCCCGGCTGCGTACCCCCTTTGAAGTACCGGAACTGCGGCTCGGCTCCCTGAGGCTGCTCATTGAAGACATCCAGCAGCGCTTCGGTACCGGGGCCTTTCTCAATGAAATGGCTGGCCCCACACTGATGTGCGGGGAGATCCTCGCGGTGGACAACGAATGGGTACACATTCACGAGTATGCCCCCCGCAGCGAAGATGGTCGGCTTTACAGCCTCACCCGTCTTGATCTTGTCACCCGTATCTGTGCGGATACGCCTGCCATCCGGGATATTCTGCGCATCCACAGCCATCAGGATACGAGCGAAACCCCAGGGATTCTCCCTGCATCAGAATAGGGTACCCGCTCCTCCGTCCATTCCTGCCAGATTTCTGCCACGGTATGGGCGGCAACTGCGACCACATCGCTGCAAACCTCTCTGGCAGGCTGAGAGGTTTCCGCCTTGTAGGTTTTATCGTAATACAGAGTCAGAATCTCTTCGAGAAAGCTAGCTGTATTTCCCTGATCCAGCATCTCCTCCCAGCGTCCGACCACCGTTTTTCCCACATGTCGGGTCAGAGCGGAAAGGGCACAGCGCACTCCCTGAAGTCCTTTCCCATCTTCTCCGAAATACTCTTGCTGCAAACGCTTTACCCGCAGCGCCATAGGCGTATGCAGACGGATATGCGCTCCTTTCTGCAAGGCTCGAAAAAGGGCCGGAGGCACCTGGACGGAGCCTATTTTCCGGCTTTCCATCTCCGTGATAAATGCGGGAAAACTGCCGTCCTCCCGGCGTCTGCGCATCAGTTCCAGGTAAAGACGGGTTTCGAACCCCTGCTGATCCGGGAGCCCCGTGCTGCCCATACGTGAAAACCGCAGATGCCCGAATACCGATGCCGCATGATGTGCCGCAGCTTCCAGATGCAAAACAGGAACCGCCGGATAATGCGCTTCAAGAACTTCCAGAACCTCGGACTTACCACAGCCCGTAGGCCCGGAAAGGGGCCAGAGCGTAAACTGCCCATGGTACAAAAGCTGCTGTACCTGCCTGCGAAACCCCTTCCAGCCCCCCTGAAGACGCAGAACAGGAATCCCATGACGCTCCAGAAGTCCCGCAGCATAGGCACTGCGCCCCCCTCCCCGCCAACAGTAAAGAATCAGAGCCGCAGCAGAAGACGCAGAAAACAAGGCCCTGGCCTTCTCCACATAGGCTGCTTCCTTTTTCTGGGCCAGATACAGGGCATAGCGCAGGGCCATAGTATGGTTATGCCGTTTGTAGAGAAGCCCGACCTCATGCCGTTCCTGATCATCCAGTATGGGCAGGGAAAGGGCTGTGGGAATCCCATCCCGTGCATACTCGGATTCCGAACGCACATCCACAATCTGCCCCTCCTGAACATGCAGGTTTCTACAGAGAAGCGGAACAAAGGCCTCCTGGGAAATTTCCTTCACCTTCGGTGCAATCACATCCTGCTGCACCTCCGGCAGGCACAAATGCGCAATGCGGGTACAGAGGGCATCCAGTTCCGCCTGCTGTGTGAAACCCGTTTCATGCTTCATGACAGCTACGTTTTTTTCCCATACGCTCCTTCCGCATACTGGTTCACCACCTTCTGCCGTTTCTGTACCCGATAATGGAGCAGAAGAGAATCTTTTCCCAAAGGATGCAGGGATACAAGATCCAGATCCATGGCAATATCTGCGGGAAAAAGCCCCTGGCCCTCCCCGAACACTACGGGGCTGAGCGTTATGATCATTTCATCAATACAACCAAGCCGTGCAAAAACCCCATTGAGGGAGCTGCCTCCGATGAGAGCCGCTTCTCCGTATCCCCGTGCAGCATAGCGATCCAGCACTTCCGTTACCCGGTCTGAAGTAAAGACAAGGGTACCGGGAATGGAATCCCGCCTTTCCGGAAAACGGGTAAACACAACATTCTCACGACCCGGAAGCGGCCCTCCCAGGGTATCAAAGGTATGGGATCCCATAAACACAAGCCCCATACGCCGGGTAAGGCCTGCAAAATGGGCTTTGTCCTCAGGTTCTGTCCAGTCTACAGGGTGCCATGCATGACGGGCGATACGACCATCAAGGGTCTCGGCCATAACCAGGGTGACACGCACCCCCCGGGCCTCATGCAGAGAAGGAGGGGACTCCCTTTCCTCGATAGAAGTCATCATAGGCTCCATGCGCCCTGTCTGCGGGGTGCTGACTTAAAATATGGGCTGCCATTTCCTCTGCCACATCCGAATCCTGCACATCATTTTTAATCCGGGTGATCAGTACCATGCGCACCAGCTGAATTTTGGCATCTTTATATCGAAGCGCCTTGTCCAGAGCGCGAATATCGTCTTCTTCCATTTCCGGGCCCATGCGATCAAGGGGAACAGCCGCATCCTCAAGAACTGTTCCCCTCTCCGGAACCGGAATCCGCTGGAGACGCACAGCCAGTGCCTGGGGCAAATGATCAAGGGCCTTCTTCACCATATCTTCCGTAAACCGCTCTTCCATGGAAATCCGTCCTCCTTCGTCAAGACTGTTCAGCACATCTTCATCCAACGGGCAACCTGCTGTTCTGTCTGCGGCGCAAAAATACTTCACACAGCGTCAGGGCTTTGACAGCCACCTCTTGCCCATGGCACAGACAACCCGGCATACGGGCCTATCCGAAACACCGACCTCCCATGCCGGAGCGGGATAAAAATCCCCCTGAAATCCACGCACCGGCCTTTGATACGGGGCGAATGTAAAACAGCCCGTCCCTAGGGTCAAGTTTTAGAAATACAGGCACATTTTTTGCTGTTTAAATTTGCACCGGGGAATCCCTGCGCCAGATAATTCCAAACCCCATGGAGAAAAAAACCGTGAAATTTCCGAAAAGAAACCTGCTTTTCCCCTGCCTTCTCATCGTGTTTTTTTCCGCATGCACCGAAGAAAACCCTGGCCAGGTGAACCCTTCGGACTCTTCTCCCCCCTATGCCGCAACAAAAACCATGGGGAAAGAGGGGGGAACCCTCACCGTGGACAATCCGCAAAGCACAATTTTCAAAGCCGCTGTTTCCATACCCAGAGATCAGTTTTCACACCCCACAACCCTTACCCTTCAGCCAGGTTCCCTGCCCGCCCCCCTGCCCCCAGCGCTTCAGGCCGCAGGAACTGCCGTTAACTTTGGGCCGGATGGTCTCCTGTTTGATCCTCCCGCCCTTCTCACTCTGCCCTATCACAGTTTCCTTGCCAATGGCAGCCCCACACCGGATCTTACGGTTCAGGTCCGCTATTTTGACCCCATCGCCGGCCAATGGGTTCCCATGGATGTCCGGAAACGGGACAGGGAAAATAAAACTCTTTCCTTTGAAAGCCGGCACTTCAGTGTATATATTGCTGCCACCGATGTCGGACAGCCTCCGGCTCAGGAACCCCTGGAGACCCTGCTGCCAGGGGAATATTTCATTGGAGAGCCGGGGTTTGTGACAAAAGACGGGACACCCCGCCTTGTGGAAAAGGGGAACATCAACCGTCCGGGTCTTCCCAAGGGAAGCCCTTTCCACCTTTTCGCCCGCTTTTACCCCCATGAAGGGGTACGCCTTATCGTGGATCAACATCCCTCTCTCAATGAGGCGGTCGGCTACAGGGCAGACCTGAACGCAGAGGGGACAGGCGCTGTTCTGGACGTCTTTCCCATTTTTGAAAAAGTAAAAGCCTCAGGAGACAGCAGACGATGGCGCTGGGAGGCGGTCTTTGTCCCAGAGCTTACCCGCATAGAAGGCTATACGGCCATTGATCCCCAGGATTTTAACAGCCCTGAAATCCCGGAAGACAGACGTCTCTATGCCCGGATTGAAACCTTGAACGCAGAGGAAGTCCTTATTACCTGGGGCTTTGACCTCCCCGCAAAACAGGGATGGGACTCCATGCTCTGCATCGCCTTTGAAGCCACCTATCTTGGCGATGCTAAAGGAGAAACACCATGAAAAAACCCCTGATGACAGCCTTGGCCATTGCCCTTGCCATACTCTCCCTCACAGGGATTGTCCTTTACAAAAAATATTATGATGAAACCTATACCTTTTCAGGTCTTGGAGAAATTTACGAGGCCCGCCGTAACAGCTGGGAAGCCCAACGCCAGCGTCGTATGTTCTTTGAACCAGGCAACCAGCCGCCCCTGGAAGAAACAGCCCACATGCCCACCCATAAATTCCGTTTCGCCACCACCCTTGTGGATCGCACTTTCTTCAGCATGGAACTGACCTTCCGTTTTGCAGACACCTCGGGCGTCACGGAACTCAAGAAAAAAACCGATCGCATCCATCACGCCCTGAACATTGCCATTTCACCCTATGCCCGTGAAGATCTGGAAGGAAATGAAACCCGGGTTCTGGCCTTGACGGATACCATTCTCAACCGCTTCCTGAGATCAGAAATCCGCCATCTCTACCTGACAGGCTATACCCTGAGGGGAGGTCTTCAAAAAGAGTGAAATCCCTTGCAGACAAACAAAAAAAACCCGGACAGCCATGGAAAAAACCGGATAAATCCGTGAAAAACCTTGACGAAACCAGCCCTGTCGGCATATGGGACTCCTTTATCACTGGGATCCTCCGGTGAATCGGGGGCATGCCCGGAAGGCCCATGCTTCCGGTTTTTCCACTTTATTTTCAAGGACGTATCCGGGAGTCAGTATGTCAGAGAATCAGAACAGGCCTTTACGGATCTGCATGATCAGTTATCGGAGCAATCCCCACTCCGGCGGTCAGGGCGTGTACATCCGCAACCTTGCCAAAGCCCTCTGCGAGTTGGGCCATCAGGTCGATGTACTGGCAGGCCCTCCGGATCCCCTGCTGGAAGGAAAGGCACGTCTCCTTCCCGTTGAAACCCTGGATCTTTACAATCCCGATGCCCTTTTCCGTACCCCCAGTCTCAGAGAACTCCGGGATCCTGTCAATCTCATGGAATGGCTCAGCGTCTCCACCATGGGGTACCCTGAGCCCTTTACCTTCGGGTTCCGGGCCGTACGCCACCTCAGGGACAAACTGCACCATTATGACATCATCCATGACAACCAGAGCCTTTCCTATGGTATCCAGCATCTGAGCCGCCATATCCCGACGGTGGCCACCATTCACCATCCCATGACCGTAGACCGCAGGCTTGCCATCAGCAGTGTCAGGGCGCCCTGGAAAAAACTCAAACATCTGCGCTGGTATTCCTTCATCGGCATGCAGCAGCGGGTAAGCCGTAAACTGCCCAGAATCATTACCGTCAGTGAGTTTTCAAAACAGGATATCGCAAGGGAATATGCCATTCCGGCTTCCCGTTTTTCCGTTGTTCCCAATGGCATCTCAACAGAACTTTTCTATCCTCTCCCCCAGATCTCCAGAGAACCGGGCCGCCTCATTGTCACCAACAGCGCCGACATGCCCTTAAAAGGTCTCTACCATCTCCTTCAGGCGGTTCACAAGGTTGCCCGGACCCATGCCGTTCGTCTGACCGTAATTGGAAAAGCCAAGGAAAACGGTGGGATCGAAAAGCTCATCAAAAAATTGAACATCTCCCATCTGATCGATTTCACAGGTCGCATCCACCACGACCAGTTTGTGCAGGAATACGCAAAGGCCTCCATTGCCGTTGTCCCATCGCTGTATGAAGGCTTTGGTCTTCCTGTGGGAGAAGCCATGGCAACGGCCACTCCTGTCATTTCCACCACAGGTGGTGCCCTGCCTGAAGTGGCAGGAAATGCTGCCCTCCTCGTGCCTCCAGGCAATGCGGATGCCCTTGCAAAGGCCATCTGTGAACTGCTGGATGACCCGCTGAAACGGGAACAACTGGGCGCTGCGGGATATGCAAGGGTGCACCAGCACTTTACATGGAAAAATGCTGCGGAAAAAACCGTGGCCACCTACAGGGAGGTTATCCGTGATCACCGTTGATTTCCGACGTATCCACGTCCGTCCCGGATTCAGAATTCTCGATATCGGCAGCGGCCCCGGGCGTCACACCGCAGCCGCCTACGGCCTTGAAAAGGTTACTGCCATCGGTGCAGACCTCTCCCACGACGATCTGCTTGCGGCAAAGGAGCGCCTCCAAAATCATGACCTCATGGGCTGGCATGGAGGCGGAAGCTGGGGACTGAGTACCGCAGACATCACACGCCTGCCATTCAAAGATGACGCCTTTGATACGGTGATCTGCTCGGAAGTGATGGAGCATATCCCCGATGACCAGGCCGCCGCAAGAGAGCTGGTTCGTGTCGCAAAACCCGGAGCCGACGTGGTCGTCACCGTTCCCCGCTTCTGGCCCGAAAAAATCTGCTGGCTGCTGGCAGAGGACTACAGCCATGCAAATCAGGGGCATATCCGGATTTATCGAAAAAAAACCCTCATCCGCCTTCTGGAGGAAAACGGACTGACCTATCAGGGCTGCCACCATGCCCACAGCCTGCACAGCCCCTACTGGTGGCTGAAATGCCTGGTTGGGCCTACGGATAGTCAACACCCTGCCGTGAGGCTCTATCACCGTTTTCTGGTCTGGGATATCATGGAAAAGCCAGCCCTGACCCGCCTGATGGATGGTCTCCTCAATCCGGTTCTGGGCAAAAGCCTGGTACTTTACTTCAAAAAAAACCTGTAAGCGTTTACGCTGAAAAATCCATTTTCAACAGATTGCATTCAAAAACAGAAAATGCTACTGTGCAGACTAAAATTTCTGCAAACGGGATGGTACTGCAAAGTTTCATCCCGTATTTGACACATCCGTAAAATTACGGACAAAAATTCCAGGCAGGACAGCAGGCATCTCCTTTGATGGAGAAATACCATGAAAACTTCCTCTAAAAACTATCTGATATGCATCCTTTTTTTTCTGGCCGGAGCCGGATGCACCGTGACTGCATGGGCAGATTCCATCCCCCTGCCCTCCCCTGCCCCTGTCCTTTCCCTGCAATTTCACGCTCAGGGAAACGATTCGCCGTCCTCCCCTCTGCCCATCTGGAGCCATACGGATCATGCCATTCTCATGGGGATCTCCAAACCGGATCATCCCCAGAGCGTCGACATGCGCCTGTCTCTGGATCGCCTGCACTTTAAATCGTCCATTCAAAAAGAAAAAGGTGTATCGGCCCTTCCCTCCCATCTGCTTACTGCCACACCGGATAAAACCACAGAAAGCATGCACCTCGCCGCAGGTATCGGCTACGAATGGAGCCTTGTGAACCAGCGCCTTGCCCTGATTCCCATGATGGGACTGTCCTATCACGGCAGGTATCTCGACACCCCATCCCCTTCATCGGAAACACGGGAACAGAATCTCACTTCCAATGAAAAAAACTTTTCGGAATGGAACAGCCTGTGGTTCGGACTCGATCTCCGGGCCAATCCCCTGCCGGATCTTTCCCTGGAGTCCTCCATCATTTTTCACAGTGCCAAGTTTGCTGAAAAAAACGGAGAACGTCTGGATGTATCCGATACGGGCCTGTACAGAAGCGAGGGGGATGGGCGCATCTTCCGGCTGGGACTGCGACAGCAGCTTGGCAACTCGTGGAGTGCAGGAATTCTTTACAGCTGGCAGCAATGGATGGCAGAAAAAGGGGATCTGCCCCTGGCGCTTCATCCGGGTGACAATTCCCGAAATGGCATCCCCTTCAACGGGAACATGCAGGAGCTGAATATTTCCTTAAGCTACGGATTCTAATTCCTCCAGATCACGGTATCCAGACACCGGGAATCTTCTCCATCCCCAGCCTTTCCAGAACCCCATAAAAATCCCTGCTCAAAGGTGACGCGATACGCAGCCTTTCACCCGTTACGGGATGCAGCAGGGAAAGCCGCGTAGCCGCCAGCATCAGCCGCTCACATCCAAACGCCTCCCGGAAAAACCGGTTATGCCGGGTATCCCCCCAGGTACTGTCCCCTATGATGGGATGGGACAGGGCATTGAGATGTCTCCGTATCTGCCGGGAGCGTCCCGTTTCCGGATGCAGCTCCACAAGACTGTAGCAACGATGCGGTACCCGCCCCATGGGAACGGGAATTTCCACACAATCTACCCGGTGATATGCTGTGACACTGAAGCGGGGACGAGCATCCGGCTTTTCCTCCGGGCGGAGAAAACGGGAAATCCGGCCTCTCAAGGAAATCTGTCCCCGAACCAGGGCAAGATACTCCTTGTCCACCTCATGGCGACGGAACTGTGCCCCCAGCCGGGCGGCGGACTCCTGGGACAGGGCCAGGATCAGTACACCCGAAGTGGGACGATCCAGACGGTGTACGGGATAGAGATGACACCCCAGATGATCCCGCAGCATCTGAAGCAGAGCCATGCCAAAACGGGACTCCCGACCGCCACGATGAACGGGAAGCCCCGATGGCTTATGCACAGCCACCAGGGCTTCATCCCTGTACAGAATCACAGGCGACTTCTCCGCAAACTCCACGCCTTCTGTCCCCCTTATTCTCCGTAAAACTCCATCATGCTGACCTTGCCAAAGCCTGAGGGCAGATCAAAGAGGCTGGCCTCCAGCGTCTTTTTCTCCATACGGGTCACTTCTTCCGTTGTCAGGATCCCCCCCTCATCGTAGCGGACTGTTTTTACAGGAAAACCCCTTCCCTCAATTTCCATCCACTCTTTTTCACTGAATTTACTCCCCTTTTCCATGGACATCCAGAAAAGGACATCAAAATCACTCTTCTGAACCCCCAGAGTCTTCAGGGGAACCGTGCAGATCTCTTCCCGTTTTTCACCATTGTACATGCCATCGTACAGAATGCAGTTCCATTTTCCCACACGGGCCTCTCCCTTTTTCACATACTGGAGGGGGGCTTCTTCTGCCTCATCCAGCCCCATGGATGCCCGCATCTCCATCTTTTCCTGCTCACTCAAACCCGCCATGCTGGACTCCATCATGGCCCGTGTTGCAGCGGACTGTTCTTCCGCTTCCTTGTGCATACGCAGCATCTCCGGCATGGAAAGCTCACTGTAAATTTTCTTATCCGTACGCAGCATCCAGAGCATGTCCTTATCCTTACGGGCAATGGTCACACTTCCCGGCAGCCCCACAGTGTCCATTCTCAGCTTATCCCCGGTCATGGAAATCTCCATGGTCTCCCGGGCATCTTCACCGCCTTCATGATCCACCATCATCACCTGCATCACAAGATCTGCATGCACCATGGCAGCCATCAGCCAGACCATCAGTCCCACCAGCATTTTTTTCATACTGTACACTCCTTGAATTTTAAAATTTAAAAAAACAGATCATGCAGCCAGGCTGCGGGTGAACAGCCAAATCCCCTTCTAAGACAAGACCTCACTCGATATTGTACTTGCTGAGCCGATAACGCATGGATCGGAAGGTGATTCCAAGCAGATCCGCGGCCCGCTGCTTGTTGCCCCGGGTAAGATCCAGAGCCTTATCCAGATAGCGTTTTTCAATCCCCTCAAGGATACCATCAAGATCCACACCCGAAGCCACATCCTCAAGGGCGTCCATCTCCGCCGTATGCCGGATATCCCCCTTGATGCTATGCTTTCGTTTATGAAAGGAAAGGGAAAGACTCTCCGGAAGAATGATATTGGTGGAGGAAAGGGCCACGGAACGTTCAATCAGATTTTCAAGCTCCCGAACATTTCCTGGAAAATCATAGCGTTGCAGCAAATCCAGGGCATAGGAGGAAAGTTTGGTCACCCCCTTGCCCATTTCCCTTGCAAATTTATCCAGAAAATGCTGAGCCAGCATACGCAGGTCTTCCTTGCGTTCCCGCAAGGGCGGCACACGAATACCGATCACATTCAGGCGATAAAAAAGATCTTCCCGAAAATTCCCCAGAATCACCGCCTCTTCCAGACTGCGGTTTGTGGCCGAAATAATCCGGAAATCCACGGGGATCTCCTGGGTTCCTCCAACAGGAAGAATTTTACGTTCCTGAAGTGCCCGGAGAAGTTTCACCTGTAGGGACAGGGGCAGCTCGGAAATCTCATCCAGAAAAATGGTTCCCCCGTCCGCCGCCTCAAAAAAACCTTTCTGATCCGCACTTGCGCCCGTGAAAGACCCTTTTTTATGACCAAAAAAGGCACTTTCCATAAGATTTTCCGGGATACTCCCGCAGTTCACCACCACAAAGGCCTGGGAAGCCCTGGGAGAAACTTCATGAATGGCACGGGCTATCAGCTCCTTTCCCGTACCCGACTCCCCGCTGATCAGCACACTGGTCCGGGTGGATGCCACCTGGGTAATCCGTTCAAAGATCCGCTGCATTTCCGGACTTTCACCAATGATCCGTCCAAAACGCAGGGTCTTTTTCATGGCAAGGTTCATGGCCCTGCGTTCCTCTTCCAGGGTACGCAGGGTCATGGCATTGTCAATGGTCAGCAACAGTTCCTTATTGGCAAAGGGTTTGGGCAGATAATCATAGGCTCCGGCATTCATGGCCTGTACCGCCGTTTCCGTGGTGGCATAGGCGGAAATGAGAATCACCGGCACATCCGGCTTCTTCGCCTTGGCCGCCCGCAGTACATCCAGCCCCGTCATATCCCCAAGACGGATATCCGAGAGCAAGAGATCATAGGGCGTCGTGTCCAGGCATTTCAGGGCCGCCGCCCCATTTTCCGCCGTGGTGATGGTATAGCCCTCGCGGCTCAGCATCACATCCAGAAACTCCCGCATACTGATCTCGTCATCCACCACCAGAATATGTCTGCCTGCACCCTTTTTTCCACCCATCTGCCTGCCTCCTTCAAAAATCCCTGTAAACCACCCGCCCCGCCACCAGGGTCGCCACGGCCCTGCCCCTAAGCTGCCAGCCACCAAAAGGGGTATTTCGGCTTAAGGAAGCAAAAGTGGCAGGATTAACCGTCCAGGAAGCTCCCGTATCCATAAGGGTCAGATCTGCCGCAGCACCTGGGATCAGGTCGTTGTGAATTCCCAGGATACGGGCCGGATTCTTGCTCATGAGATCAACGAGATCCCCAAGGGACAGAAGCCCCTCATGCACCAGAGCCAGGGAAAGCCCCAGGGAAGTCTCAAGCCCGATAATACCATTGGGCGCATCATCAAAGGGTACGTCCTTTTCCATGGCCGCATGGGGCGCATGATCCGTAGCGATGCAGTCCAGGGTTCCATCCCGGAGACCTTCACGAATGGCCTCCCGATCCGCTTCACTGCGCAGGGGAGGATTCATCTTGGCCGCCGTGTCATAATCCCCTACAGCCACATCCGTGAGGGTGAAGTAATGGGGAGCGGTCTCAGCTGTCACCTGAACCCCCCGTTTCTTGGCTTCGCGGATGGCCCGGACAGACTCCCGGGTACTGACATGGGCAATGTGGATACGGCTTCCCGTCCACTCGGCAAGACCGATTTCCCTTTCCACCATAAGGGATTCGGAAAGATTGGAAATCCCGGAAAGCCCCAGTCGGGTGGCCGTTTCCCCCTCGTTCATCACCCCATCCCCTGCAAGGGTGTGATCCTCGCAGTGGGAAATGAGCAGAAGGTCAAAAGCCTTTGCATACTCCATGGCCCTGCGCATCACCTGCCCGTTGGCCACGGGCATACCGTCATCACTGAGCCCGATGGCTCCTGCGGCTTTCAGATCGGCATACTCATTGAGCTGATCCCCCTGAAGCCCCGCCGTAATCGCCGCCACAGGATAGACCCGGGCAAGATTGGCCTCCCTGGCCTTTGCCACAATAAATGCCGTGATTCCCACATTATCATTCACAGGACGGGTATTGGGCATACAGCAAACCGCCGTAAAGCCCCCCTTCACAGCCGCACGACAGCCCGTTTCAATGGTTTCCTTATATTCCTGACCCGGCTCGCGCAGATGCACATGCATGTCGATAAGTCCCGGTGTCACCACAAGCCCCTTTGCGTCCAGCACCTCGTCCGCAACGTCCGGGATCTCTCCGGGTTCTGTAATGGCTTCGATGATCCCCTCCCGGATCCAGATATCCCGGATACCGTCAATATGGCCCGGATCCAGCACATGTCCGTTTTCAATCTTCATCCGCATGCCGTACACCTCCCGCCAAAAGATAAAAGAGGGCCATACGCAGGGCCACCCCGTTTTCCACCTGTTCCAGAATCACAGAATGCAGGCCATCGGCCACCGCATCTGAGATTTCCACTCCCCGGTTCATGGGGCCCGGATGCAGCACCAGGACGTCGGGACGGGCCAGGGCCAGACGTTTTTCATTCAGCCCGAACACCCTGGCATATTCCCTTTCCGTGGAAAAAAGCACCTTCCCCATGCGTTCTTTCTGAATCCGGAGCATCATGACCACATCCGCATTTTCAAGTGCCTCGGCCACTGATCCGGTTACCGTCACCCCATAACTTTCAATGCCCTTGGGGATCATGGTGGGCGGCCCGCAGACCCGCACGCGTGCCCCCATTTTCACCAGTCCCTCCATATTGGAGCGGGCCACACGGCTGTGGGCGATATCCCCGATAATGGCCACCTCCAGCCCTGCTATGCGCTTCTTTTTCTCCCGTATGGTCATCATGTCCAGAAGAGCCTGGGAAGGATGGGCATGTTTGCCATCTCCCGCATTGATGACACTGCACTGGAGACGCTCTGCAATGAAGCAGGCGGCACCCGAGGTTCCGTGGCGCATAACCAGCACATCGGGCTTCATGGCTTCCAGGGTTCTGACCGTATCAAGAAGACTCTCTCCCTTGGCCATGCTGGATCCACTTTTGGCAAGGGCAATCACATCGGCACTGAGGCGTTTCCCCGCGATATCAAAGGACAGCTTTGTTCTTGTGCTGTCTTCATGAAAAAAAAGCACCAGGGTTTTTCCCCTCAGGGTGGGAACTTTTTTAACGGGCCGCAGGGAAATTTCCTTCATTCCCTGGGCTGTGTCCAGAATGTGGGTGATCTCCTCTGCGGAAAGGGAGACCATATCCAGAATATCCTTTTTAATGAACTGCATACCCCTCCAGAAAATCCTGAAACAGGAAAAAAACACCTGCCCTGAAAAAGGCCTGATGCCACCGGACATCCCATACCAACAAGCGCAGTGGAATCAGGACAGAAAATTGCCCAGCCTGCCCCAACGGGGACGGAAACGCTCTGCGTCCCAGGACCAGTAAATCATGAAGGCCCTGCCCTTGACCGCCCGGACATCCACATAGCCCCAGAAACGACTGTCGTGGCTGTTATCCCGGTTGTCGCCCATGGTGAAAAGCATCCCCTCAGGAACGGTGACGGGCCCGAGATTGTCCCTGGGACTCAACTCTTTCCGGTAGACCGAAGAATCACTGAAAACGGCATAGGGTTCATGGGAAACAAGGCTGCCGTTCCGATAAAACTTTTTATTCCGGATCTCCAGCACATCCCCTCCGACTCCCACCACACGTTTGATAAAATCCTTACGCGGATCTTCCGGGTACGCAAAAACCACAATGTCTCCATGGTCAGGTAGCGTGCCACCAATAAGCGGTTCCCCGAAAAAGGGCACCTTCAAACCATACGCCAGCTTGTTCACCAGGATATGGTCACCAATCTGAAGGGTTTCCAGCATGGATCCTGAAGGAATCTTGAAGGCCTGTACCCCGAAAGTCCGTATCAAAAGAGCCAGCACCACCGCAATGATGATAGCCTCTACATTTTCCCGCAGGGCTGATGGCTTGGCCCCTGCCTTTTCCGTTTCCGCTGTTGCCTGAATTTTCACACGTCTGCCTTATAGAAAATATTGTTGTATACACATCCCATCACGTAAAAATCCCCCCTTCCAGATCCTTGGAAGGGGGGCGTCTTTTTTCTATGCCGGGCCAGGAAGGAGAAACTGGGGTTCTCCAAGGAAAAACTTGCCCCGTTCAATCCATTCCTTCAGCATCAGGGCCACCTCCCTTGCCTTGACCATACTGGAAAGAGGAACCGTTGGAATAACCTTGCCCTCCACGGTAATGCTGCCACTTTTCAGGGCTTCATAGGAAACCTGACCATAGCTGCGGGAAACCCCATTGGGGTAATCCAGACCATAGTCCACGACCTGGGTAAAAATATCCGAATCCTTCACCCCCGTATACCGGGCCATCTCTTCGTTCAGAATGGGGATGGGAATACCAAGCCCCAGAGAAAGGGAACAACCGTACCCCCGGATGCTCACCCCCCGTAACCATTCAGGCTTCATCTGCTTCATATCTCCCATCACAAAAAGGGTTCCCGCTGGCGTGGTGGGAATCCCCTTTTCCGTTCTCGGAGCCTGGGGCTTGTGCTGGGTTCCCCACCAGGTAACATAACCCACCCCTCCTCCCAGAAAAATCCGGGTTCCAAGACCAATGGTCCGGTAACAGGGATCATTCATCAGGGGACTTAAGCTGCCGGCACTGCAATAATTGGCATTCCCCATACGGGGTTTCAGCGTCCCCATATAGGTATAAATGGTCTTTTTCGTCGTATTGATGGCGCAGTTGTAATTCTGGTAGCCATTTCTGGGGTTGCAGAGCAGTGCCTGAGGCAGATCCGCAAGGCTCAGATCCTTTTCAAAAAGACGGTTGGGATAACAGGTGGTTCCATAGCCCTCCGAGCGCATATGCACCCGCTTTCCGGCCACCAGATCCTCAAGGACATGCCCACCGCCATAATTAAAGGCCCCGGGATACACCTTGTTCAGGGGATCTTCCACTGTGGGTTCCGTGGCACCGATGTAACAGTCCACAGCCGCCAGCCCCCCGTAAGCGGGAACCCCGTTCAGCCAGGTGTGGGAAGCCTTGGTGGCAGGCGTCGAGTGACCAAAATTGATAAAGGCTCCGGAAGAACACATGGGAGCAAAGGTTCCGGTCGTCACCACATCCACATGACGTGCGGCACCTACGGGCCCTTCGTTTTCCACAATAGAGATCATCTCTTCCGCCGTGACGACAACGGCCTTTCCCGCAGCAATTTTCGCGTTGATTTCCTGATACGTCTTGTTTATCTCAAAGGACGCCATGCCTTCTCCCCTGTGCGCGGCATATTCAAGAGGTGATTTCTCCCCTAAATACCCGCAGCAATATCACGAAGTTTTGATAAAATATTGTTCTCCACCCAATTGGGGTCCAGCCACTCAATGGGATTGACAAACATATTATGCACCACCACCCCGAAATGCAGATGATCGCCTCCTGCCATACCCGAGAGTCCCGTACGTCCCAGAGTATCTCCCCTTTTCACCCAATCTCCCACGGAAACTCCCGTCTGGCTGAGATGGGCATACTGGGTAAAAAGCCCGCATCCATGGTCAACCAGGATATTGCGTCCATAAATACCGATGGTGTCCACCATCACCACCCTGCCCGCCGCAGCTGCCGGGACAGGTGACTGGGCAATGGAAGCCAGATCAATTCCCTTATGAAACTGCCGGTCAATTTCCCGGCCATTATAGTAATAAATTCTGCGATCAGCAAATCCCCCCCGGTTGGCTGCAGCGGGCAGGGGCAGAAAGTGCTTCTCCCAGAGAATCCCGGTTTCTGGCTGACCGGTTGCCGCAAAAATAACTGCCTCATTTGCATTCCGGATAAGGGTGTTCACCTTGAGAAATTTTTCAAGGGAAGATGCCGGATCGCCCCCTGGAATCTGGAATTCGGGCATTTTCCAGTTTAAAAAACGATCCGAGATATGAATCGAATCTTCAGGAAAACGTCTCACATTCACATGATGGGGAAAACCATTTTTGCCGGTATTGCCCGCAAAATCTTCAGCCAGAATAAAAATCTCCTTCCCCGCCCCCGGTTCATGCCCCAGTCCGAAAAAAACCAGATGTACATCCTTGTTCGGCCCAAACCCCCCATACCCTGGAAAAAAATGGCCATCTGCCATCACACCACTGCGCAGCACAGGCTCCGAAAGACGGTAGCCCACCAGTCCGGCTCCCCCCTGGGCCAGATAGTGCCTCCGCGTCAGGACATGAATTTCCGGAGGCCGGGTATCCACAAGCAGTTCCCTCTCCAAAACGGCAAGATTTCCCTTGAATCCTCCCCGCAGGGAAGCATCCCGCACCTCAATTTTCAACGATCCCATTCCATCAGGAATACCGGAAGCCGAAGGGGTAAAATGAAAGGCCAGTGCATCCTCCAGAACCGCCGTTGCCCCCAGAAAACCACTGGCAGGAAAAGTCTTTTCCGCAAGGACATGTTCCTTGCCATCCTTCCAGAAACTGACACGGACATCCTTGAGTCCCCGTCCCGAATCCCTCAGCTCCAGACGAATTTCCCTGTCATTCCCCAGAGTACTGCCTTCCATCAACAGAAGAATTTCGGGTTTACGTCCTTCAAAACAGGTAAAGGCCAACCAGCCCGCAGCAAGGGCAACCACCACCGCAAGAAAAAAAAACAGCCAGGATTTACCTTTTTTCTCCTGTCTTTTCATGTCTATACAACCCTTTCTCCACAGATTTTTTTTCAGCGTATTCCGGTGGCATTCATAACAGTTCACCCCAAGGGAATCAAGCCCGTACCCATGATGCCGTCAAAGCCCTGCTCAAATACGAGAGCTTCGGCTTGACTTTTGCATAGCACCTTGACTTTTGGACAACAGGACGTTAGGAATAGAAACCAGAGCAAACGTCCGCCTCCTAAAATACCCGAATTGCAGGAAAGATCATGAAAATCCCGCTTCAGCAGACAACGATCCCCTTAGGCCCCCAACATCCCCTCCTCCTGATCGCAGGCCCCTGTGCCATAGAGGATACGGATCTTTGCCTCAAAATTGCCGATTTTTTAAAAAGAGAAACGGAAAAAAGGGAAATCCCCTATATTTTCAAAGCTTCCTTCGACAAGGCCAATCGCAGCAGCATCAGCTCTTTCCGCGGGCCGGGACTGGATGAGGGCCTGCGAACCCTGGAAACCGTTCGAACCCGCATCGGCGTTCCCGTCATTTCCGATATCCATCTGCCCCAGCAGGCACAAGCCGCCGCAGAGGTGCTGGACATTCTTCAGATCCCCGCATTCCTGTGTCGGCAGACCGATCTTCTTGCTGCCGCCGCACATACGGGAAAGCCCGTAAACGTCAAAAAAGGCCAGTTCCTTGCTCCCTGGGATATGCAGAATGTCATCACCAAGCTGGAGGAATCCGGATGCCGGGAAATTCTTCTCACGGAACGGGGAGCCAGCTTTGGTTACAACAATCTTGTGGTGGACTTCCGCAGCTTTCCCATACTCAGCGGTTTCGGCTATCCGGTCATCTTTGACGCCACCCACAGTGTCCAGCTGCCCGGCGGTTCCGGAACCCATTCTTCGGGGCAAAGGGAGTTTGCCCCCATCCTCGCCCGCAGTGCCGTGGCCGCAGGCGCGGACGGAATTTTCATTGAAGCCCACCCTCAACCGGAAAAAGCCCTCTGTGACGGAGCCAATTCCCTGCATCTCCACGATGTCCCCCGCCTCCTGGATCAGCTCTGCGCCATCAAAGCCATCCTCGGGGAGAGTGCCGCATGAAAAGTCTCTTTTCCGATATTGACCTTCTCCTCCTTGATGTGGATGGCGTACTGACACCGGGCAGTATCATTTATAATGACGCCGGTGAGGAAACCAAAGTGTTCCATGTCAAAGACGGCCTGGGACTCCGGCTTCTCATGGATGCGGGTATCCCTGCGGGCATTGTCACAGGGAGGGCAGCCCCTGCCCTGCGCCACAGGCTGGCCAATCTGGGAATAGATCTCATCTGGGATGGCGTAAAGGATAAGGCCGCCCTGCTTGAAGACATTCAGTCCCGAACAGGTATCCCGCCCCAGGCCATGGCTTTCATGGGAGATGATCTCCCGGATCTCGGACTGATGCGAAGGGTTGGACTTTCCATTACCGTGGCAGATGCCGCATGGGAGGTTCGACAGCGGGCAACGTATATCACCCAGGCCACTGGCGGACAGGGAGCCGTTCGGGAAGTCTGCGAGGCCATTTTAAAGGCCAGAGGCCTCTGGAACAGCATTGTGGATCGTTTCCTCCAATGACACTTTTTCATCAAAAACGCAGGCGAAAACGTATTCTTCTCATTTTCTTTGCCCTTGGACTGCTCCTTGTAACCTTTCTTCTTTTCCTTGCCGAACATTTCACAGCCCCACCTCCAGCCGATCCTTCCCTGCAAGGCAGCCATATCGCCCTTTCCCGTTTTCGGCATACGGCAACGGAAAACGACAGAATCCTCTGGACCCTTTCCGCAGACCGGGCCGATTACGACAGACAGGGCGGCATGGCGGAGCTGAGCGGAGTCACGGTCACCTATATCAACGAAGACAACACCCCCATCACCGCCCAGGCCAGAACAGGTTTTGCGGAGACCCAGACCGGCAATCTACGCCTTGCAGAAAATGTACGCCTCCTTCACCTCCAGTATCATCTTGAAACCGAAGAGCTTCGCTATACATCCCCTGAAAAAACGCTGGTCTCTCCCGTAAAAACACGGGTCACAGGCCCCCGTTTCCTTGTGGAATCCGATGCCGCAAGCTATGATCTGCCTTCCGGCTGCCTGCGCCTTACCGGAAATGTAAAAGGAGTACTCCATGCCCCCCAGTCTTCGCCATGAAATCCGGAACCACTTTCATCAAAAAATCCTTACAGAACAATGGCTGCAACGGTTTTCCAGCATTGTGGCAGCCTTCTTATGCCTGCTCATCCTCCTCAGACCCGTCCCTGCACAGGCCGATCTTCTTTCCATCAACTTTGAAAGCTCCCAGATGGAATATGAAAACGGATCCAGGGAAATCCGCATGAAAGGGGACGCCCGGATTTTCGGAAAAGAAGCGGGTATCCATGCGGACAGCCTGCGCATCCGCTTTCACTCCGAAAAAATGGAGGAAGCTTTCTCGGAACAGAATATCGAAAGTCTTGAAGCCGAAGGCCAGGTACGTCTGCACTACAAGGATTTCAGTACAAGCTCAGAAAAAGCACGCTATGAAAGCAAGGGCCAGAAACTCCTGCTTGAGGGAAACCCCGCCGTCTTCATGAATCCGGATATCAAGATCACCGGAAATAAAATTTTTTATGAACACAGCCTGGAAAACATGCAGGTTGAAGGCTCTGACAAGCTGCCCTCAACCCTCCAGTACACCCTGCAAGGCAGCCCACCGACAGCCGTCATGTCCCAGTCCCTTTATCAGCACTGGGACAATCCTGCCCAGACCCTCACCCTCAAGAAAAAGGTTCACATCCAGCACACGGATATGGATCTCAAGGCAGATTCTGTTATCATCCACTATCGTGGCAAAGCCAGCCTGATACAGAATCAAAACAACGAAGAGTCCCCGATGTCCATCCATACACTGATTGCTGAAGGGGATGTTCAGATAACCCATCCCAACGGCAGAGCCTGGGGCGAACGGGCCATTTTTGTGGCAGCAGACGACACCATCACCCTTACCGGATCCCCTGCCCGACTGGAGCGCCAGGGCCATGTGCTGCAGGGGCCGGCCATCCGCATGAACCGTAAAAGTGGTGAGGTGGAATTTTCCGGGGGGGTTTCCGGCACCCTTTTACAGGAAAAGGGCACGTCCCCTTCCATGCCCTTCTGATTTCTGGAGAACAATAGCCATGCCCGTCTTGCGGTTGGAACAACTGGAAAAACGCTACGGAGACAGAAAAGTGGTGGACGGCGTCTCCATGAATGTGGAAAGTCGGCAGGTCATTGGCCTGCTCGGCCCAAATGGTGCAGGTAAAACCACCACCTTCTATATGGCCGTAGGACTCATCCGGCCGGATGGGGGGAGAGTTTTTCTTGACGATCAGGATCTGACAGATTATCCCATGTACATGCGGGCACGTCACGGAATCGGCTACCTGCCCCAGGAAGCTTCCATATTCAGGAAACTTTCTGTAAGGGATAACCTTTTGATCATCCTTGAAAATCTTGATATGGGAAGTACGGCAAGACAGGAAAAGGCGCATGCCCTCCTTGAAGAACTGGGGATTGCCCATCTTGCCCATCAGAAAGCTGCCGTTCTTTCCGGTGGAGAACGCAGAAGGCTTGAAATTGCAAGGGTTCTGTCCACAGATCCAGCGTTCATCCTGCTGGACGAACCCTTTGCGGGTGTGGATCCTCTGGCCGTGAATGACATTCAGCAGATCATTACCTACCTCAGCCAGAGGGATATCGGTGTTCTGATCTCAGACCACAATGTACGGGAAACCCTGGGCGTATGTGATACGGCCTATATTCTGCATTCTGGCAAGGTGGTGGATTCGGGGTCTCCCGCAGAGATCGCTGCCAGTCCCATTGCCAGAAAAACCTATTTAGGAGACGGATTCCGGTTATAACATGGCCATAGAACTCCGACAGCAACTCAAGCTCAGCCAGCAACTGGTCATGACGCCACAGCTGCAGCAGGCCATCAAACTGCTACAGCTTTCCCGGCTGGAACTCGTGGACGCCATACAGCAGGAAATGGAGCAGAATCCAGCCCTGGAAGAAAGGATGGATGCACCGGATTCAGATGCACCGGATCCGGCGGAAACAGCCCCTGCCGATGAAAGCGGTCTTCAGGAAGTGGAAATCGGGGAAAAGGTGGATCCGGAGACAGACTGGGACGCCTATCTCGATGAATACAGCAGTGCAGGCCGGGTACACTTTGAATCCGAAGAAAAGGAAGCGACCCGGTACGAAAATTTCGTTTCCAGCAAGGAAACACTTCAGGGTCACCTCCTCTGGCAGCTTTCCATGACCGATCCAGAACCCCAGGCACGTGAGCTTGCCAGCCTCATCATCGGGAATATCAATACGGACGGCTATCTGGATGCCGACCTTGACGACATCATCCGCAGTTCCGGTACTTCCGAGGACAAGGCCGAGGAAGCCCTTGCCCTGGTGCAGTCCTTCGACCCTCCGGGAATCGCCGCCCGCAGTCTCAAGGAATGCCTCCTCCTTCAGATACGCAGACTGGGGCTTGAACTGGGTGTGGTGGAAAAAATCATTCTCTATCACCTGAAAAATCTGGAGAACAAAAATTTTAAGGCCATTGCCAAGAGCCTTAAACTGGATCTGGACACCGTCATTGCCGCCGTCACCCTGATCCGTTCTCTGGAGCCCAAGCCGGGCAGGGAATTTCACGATGAGTCTCCGGTTTACATCACACCGGACATTTACGTTTACAAGCACAACGATGATTTTGTGGTTTCCCTCAATGACGATGGCATGCCGAGACTGCACATCAACCCCTACTACAAAAAAGCCATGCGAACGGGAGAAAAAATTTCAGGAGAAACCAAGGAGTACCTCCAGGAAAAAATGCGTTCCGCCTCCTGGCTGATCAAAAGTATCCAGCAAAGACAAAAAACCATATGCAGTGTCATGGAAAGCATTGTACGCTTCCAGCGGGATTTTTTTGAAAAGGGTATCGCCCACCTCAAACCCATGGTACTCCGGGATGTGGCCCAGGATATCCAGATGCACGAGTCCACCATCAGCCGGGTAACCACCAACAAATATGCCTATACCCCCCAGGGACTCTTTGAGCTGAAATATTTTTTCAACAGTTCCATCAACCGGGTGGAAGGTGAGGCCATGGCCTCCATCAGTGTGCTTGAAAAAATCAAACAGCTTGTGGAAAATGAAGATCCGGCGGAACCCTACAGCGACATCAAGCTTGCAAGCATCCTTGAAGAGGAACACAACATCCGCATTGCAAGAAGAACCATAGCGAAATACAGGGATATTCTCAAAATTCTTCCGTCCAGCAAACGCAGACAATACTGATGAGGAGGCAGCCCATGAAGACATCCGTGACCTTCAAAAACATTGATCCCTCCGAAGCACTGAAGTCCTACGCCGCAAATAAGCTCTCCCGGCTGGACAAACAGTTTGACAGCCCGGCGGAAGCTCAGGTGGTTCTCTCTGTGGAGAAACTCCGGCACATTGCAGAAGTGCGCATTACCTGCGATCAGCTGAGTTTTCAGGCAAAGGAAGAATCGGAAAACATGTATGCCAGCCTGGATCTTCTGGTGGACAAGCTCAAAACCCAGATCCGCAGAACCAAGGAAAAGATACGGGAAAAACGCCCCGTATCCCGGGAAGGCATCAAAGGCGCAGAAGCGGCAATAGCAGCGGAAACCCTGGCCGAAGACCGCAGTGACGAGGAAAAGATCTCCGGAAATACGGCTATTGTTGTGGAATCCATGCCCTTCAAACCCATGGGAACCGAAGAAGCGGCCATGCAGCTGGAGCTCTCGGACAGAGACTTCATCGTCTATACGGATGCCGGAACAGAAAGGGTGCATGTACTGTACAGGCGGAAAGATGGCAGTCTGGGTCTGATACAGCCTGATGCCTGATCTCCTGACCGGGTATACAGGCAGATGTGGACACCCCCTGCGGGTGTCCACCTGGGCACCGGATCCCATTTGCGAATTTGAAAACGCCAGCCTCTCCAACAAACTTGCCCTAAGGTTACTGCCATGAAAATCCTGGAATTGCTGCCCCAGGAACATATTCTTACGGATCTACAGGCCAGAAACAAAATGGCCGCCCTGGAAGAACTCTGCTCGCCCATCTGCAAAACCTTCCACATTCCTGAAGAGACGCTGCTCCGCGTTCTCCTGGAAAGGGAAAGACTGGGCAGTACCGGCATTGGGGAAGGCGTGGCCATCCCCCACGGCAAACTGGACACCCTCCAACACCCTGCCCTTGTTTTTGGTAAAAGCCGCAGAGGCATTCCCTTTGATGCCTTAGACGAAAGGCCGGTACATCTTTTTTTTATGATTTTGACACCGACCTCTGAAAAAGGAGTGCATCTCCAGATACTGGCCCGAATTTCAAAGATGCTGCGCCAGTCCGACTTCAAGGCGGAACTGCGCAGGGCTTCAGATCCAAAAAGCATCCGGGAAATCATCGCCCCTCTGGATGAAAATTTTTAGCACGCAACCTTACGGCAGAACTCCTGGTAGCTGCACACAAAATTTTCCCTTTCATCGAATAAAGACCGGTTCACATCCCCACTCACCCTGACAACCTGAGCAGCAAACAGGGTAACCCTAAAAAACTGACGGTACAATGCACACAAAAGGAAAAATCATTGTTGTTACAGGCCTTTCTGGATCCGGGAAAAGCACCGCTGCCGCAGCCCTGGAAGATGCGGGCTTCTACTGTGTGGACAATCTTCCCGTAAGTCTTCTTCCCAAATTTCTGGAGTTGCGCATTCACAGTGGCACGTCCGACTACAACGGTCTGGGCTTTGTCATGGATATCCGGGAAAGGGATTTTATCGGAAAACATGCTGAAATTTTTGATGAAATTCGTATACAGAACTGGGAATTGCAACTCATTTTCCTGGACAGCCGTGAAGATGTGCTCCTGACCCGCTTCAGCCAGACCCGGCGTCAGCATCCCCTTTCCCAGGGTACCTCCCTTCTCACCAGTATCCAGACAGAGATCCGCTACATGGCCCCCCTCAAGGACAGGGCCGACTATGTCATTGATACGTCCGACACCACAGTGCATGATCTCAAGGCGCTGATCATGGGCATTGCCCAGCACTGCATCTCCACGGATACCTTAAGGATTGATCTTTTGAGTTTTGGCTTCAAATATGGTCTGCCCCGGAACATGGATCTGCTCATGGATGTCCGCTTTCTGCCCAACCCTTATTTCACACCGGAACTGCGGGATCTTACCGGAGAAGATCCCGCTGTACGGGATTTCATCCTCCGCCAGGAAGAGTGCCGGATCTTTCTGCAAAAGTACCTCGACCTCCTTGACTATTTGATCCCTTTGTATAAAAGAGAGGGCAAAGCCTATCTCACCCTGGGCATAGGCTGTACCGGCGGGCGCCACAGATCCGTGGCCATCACCCGCCGTATCTTCGAGTATCTGCAGGGGCGGGTCGGCCAGATCGGAATTTCCCACCGAGACATTCTCCGCCAGTCCGCTTCCACCTGATACCCAACCCTTAAACGGGGAATTATTTTTATGATTGGAATTGCCGTTGTCACCCACTGCCAACTGGGCCAAGCCCTCATTGAGGCCGCAGAATTCATCCTGGGGGAAAAGCCGGAGAATGTTGTTCCCGTATCCGTCAATATCCGGGAAGATGCTGACAGCATACGTAAAACCATCGCCGAAACCCTGAAAAAACTGGATAGCGGTGAAGGACTTCTCATCCTCACAGACATGTTTGGCGGCAGCCCTTCCAACCTCAGCTATTCCTTCCTGGAAGAAGGCCGCATTGAAGTGATCAGCGGTGTAAACCTTCCCCTGCTGATCCGGGCCATCAGCCTCAGAAAACGTGTGCCCATCCACGAAATCGGAATCCAGCTGGAAGCCCATGGCAAACGCAGCATCACCCTGGCCAGTGGCCTGCTGAAAGGAACTCCCCGCAGTGCCCAGAAGGGATGATATCGATATCCGTGCCATGGAGGAAGAGGATCTTGCCGATGTGGCAGACCTTGAAAACCTTGTGTTCAGCCACCCCTGGAGTCTCGAGGATTTCATGGCAGAACAGGGTGTTCCACAGACTTTCTGTCGTATTCTCATCGAAAAATCCCGAAAAAATCTTCTGGCATACCTTTGTTGCAGACGGGTGACGGATGGGATCGAAATCCTCAAAATCGCCGTCCGGCCAGACCGTCAGCACAGAGGCTTGGCCAGTCTTCTCATGGACACGCTGCATGACTGGGCAAAACAATCCGAATCTCCTGCCCTTTTTCTTGAAGTTGCCAGCAGCAATGACGCTGCCCTGGCCTTTTACCGGAAACAGGGTTTTAAAAGTACAGGCATCCGCAAACGCTACTATCCCGGCGGTATTGATGCCATCAATATGATGAAAAACCTGATGGAAAATTTCACCGATAAAACCCCTTAAGGAGGAAGCATGAGTATCAAAGTCGCCATCAACGGCCTGGGACGCATCGGTCGTGTGGTGTTCCGTTGTGCCCTGAATCACCCGGAAGTCGAAATTGTCGCCATCAATGACCTGACCACGCCGGAAACCATGGCCCATCTGCTCAGCTATGACTCCGTACACGGCAGGCTCAATGCCCAAATAGAAGCCAGGGAGGGTGCCATTGTGGTTAATGGTCGCACCATCCCCTTCTTCGCTGAAAAAGATCCCACAGAACTCCCCTGGAAGGATCTGGGTATTGATATTGTTGCCGAGTGCACGGGGGCTTTTGTGGATCGGGAAAAAGCTGCATCCCACATCAGGGCCGGCGCCAAAAGAGTTATCATTTCCGCACCCGGTAAAAATCCGGATGCCACCTTTGTCATGGGCGTCAATGAAGAAACCTTTGATCCGTCAAAACACATCATCGTTTCCAATGCCTCCTGTACCACCAACTGCCTGGCTCCTGTGGCCAAGGTTCTGATGGAAACCTTCGGCATCCGCCAAGGCCTTATGACCACCATCCACTCCTATACGGGAGATCAGCGTATCCTGGATTTTCCCCACAAAGATCTGCGCAGGGCCAGGGCTGCCGGGCTTTCCATGGTGCCCACCACCACCGGTGCAGCCAAGGCCGTAGGTCTCGTACTCCCCAGCCTTCAGGGTAAGCTCAACGGTCTTTCCATTCGTGTTCCCACGCCCAATGTCTCCATGATTGACCTTGTGGTGAATACGGAACGCAAAGGACTCAGCAAAGCCGATGTGAATGCGGCACTCAAGGCTGCCAGCGAAGGTACCCTGAAGGGCATACTGGGTTTTGAGGAAAAACCCCTGGTTTCCATGGATTTCAATGGCTGCACCCTGTCCTCCATCGTGGATGCTCCCACAACGGAAACCATGGGCGAAGACATGGTGAAGGTTCTGGCCTGGTACGACAATGAAACCGGCTATTCCCAGCGCATGGTGGATCTTGCCGCTTACATGGGAAAACAGATCTGATCGCAAAAAAAAAGGGGCTGGAAAATGGATCGTAAACCACTCATTGTGGCCAACTGGAAAATGCACAAAACGCCCGCAGAGTCGGCGCAGGATGCGGCCATCATCGCACAGGATCTCAGCACTGTTCTGCCAGGTGCAGACATTGTACTGGCTCCCACCTTCCCGGCACTGCCAGCCACGGAAAAGGCCCTGACCGGAACCCCCCTTTTCCTCGCCGCCCAGAATGTGCACAGTGAAGCCATGGGAGCCTTTACGGGAGAAGTCTCCGCCCCTATGCTCAAGGCCTGCGGCTGTACCTTTGTCATTGTCGGGCATTCAGAGCGCCGTCAGTACGCCGGGGAGGAAGATGCCCTCATAGCCCGCAAGGTCAAGGCGGTTATCGGAGAGGGAATGCACCCCATTCTCTGCATCGGAGAAAGCGAACAGGAAAGAAATGAGGGCCTCACATTTAAAGTGCTTGACAAACAGCTCCGTGAAGCGGTAAAAGGCCTCTCCGTAGCCGATGCTGCTTTTCTTGTTCTGGCGTATGAGCCTGTATGGGCCATCGGGACAGGGAAAACAGCCCGGACAGATCAGGTTCAGGATGTTCATGCCCATTTGCGGAAAATACTGGCCGATTGCTTTGAAAAAGACCTTGCAAAGCGCATTCGGATTCTGTATGGTGGCAGCGTTAAATCATCCAATATCAAGGATTTAATTTCCTTAGAGGATGTCGATGGTGCCCTTGTAGGAGGCGCAAGCCTGGAACCTGAAACCTTTCTTGCCTTGATCAGAAACGGATTTTTATCATGACGACACTGCTCGTTATTCTACATATTTTTGCCTGTCTCAGCCTTATTGTCATTGTGTTGTTGCAGGCAGGAAAAGGTGCAGAAATGGGTGCTGCATTTGGAAGCGGCTCCAGCCAGGCTCTTCTTGGAGCCTCTGGTGGACAAAGTCTCATTGGCAAGATAACAACCAGCATAGCCATTTTGTTCATGTTGACATCCTTGAGCCTTGCTTGGGTTTCCGGGAATAAACGGGTGGATTCCATCATGCCCGCAACAAGCAGTCAGGAACCCTTTGTCCAGGAAAAAAGTACAGATTAGTCTTATGCCGAAGTGGTGGAATTGGTAGACACGCTGTGTTGAGGGCGCAGTGGGGAGACCCGTGCCGGTTCAAATCCGGCCTTCGGTACCAAAATAAAGCAGTATCCTCAGTATCCCGGTGGGGTTCCCGAGTGGTCAAAGGGAACAGACTGTAAATCTGTCGGCCAAGCCTTCGGAGGTTCAAATCCTCCCCCCACCACCATATGCGTCCCCATCGTCTAGCCCGGTCCAGGACACCGGCCTTTCACGCCGGCGACAGGGGTTCGAATCCCCTTGGGGACGCCAAAAATGTGCCGAAGAGGAAGAATTGGTAGACACGCTGTGTTGAGGGCGCAGTGGGAAAACCCGTGCCGGTTCAAATCCGGCCTTCGGTACCATCCTTATTCTCTCCTGACTCTTCATATTTATCTCAAAAATTTATCCCGGTGGGGTTCCCGAGTGGTCAAAGGGAACAGACTGTAAATCTGTCGGCCAAGCCTTCGGAGGTTCAAATCCTCCCCCCACCACCATATGCGTCCCCATCGTCTAGCCCGGTCCAGGACACCGGCCTTTCACGCCGGCGACAGGGGTTCGAATCCCCTTGGGGACGCCAGTTCTTTACACCCGGAAATCCATCCCCGCATGTTATTCTTGTTTCACGTACCTGCCTTTTCCTTTTCAGCAAAGGTTCTCAGGTAATCCATCAAAACCTGGGACGCCAAAGCCGCCTGATCGCAATCTCCCCCGCATACGGCATACAGAATTTTCTGATACAAAAGTGCACCGGTTCTTGAATCCTGCATATCCTTGTTCATAAACCAGAAACGCCGCGAAAGACTCAGGAGGGGACTCATGGCCTGAGCAAAAAAAAGATTCTGGGTGGCCTCCACCAGACATTCATGAATTTCTCTCAGAAACCCCAGCACAGCTGTATCCTCATCCTGTAATGCCGCCATCAGAAGACCATCCGCCAGCCCCCGCATCCGCTGTTTCTGTCCTTCCGTGGCCCGCATGGCCGCATGATGCACACAGGCGCCTTCAATAGCACGACGGACTTCAAGGATACGTAACTGATCCGTGATCGTCAGACCGACCACCTGCACCCCCTTACGGGGATGAATGGTCACCATACGGTCATGGGCAAGACGTTGCAGCGCCTCGCGTACAGGCGTACGGCCAAGGCCAATATGCACAGCCAGCTGCTTTTCCGAATAAAGCACCCCATCTTCCAGTTCATTAAAAACAATCATCTCTTCAAGGCTGGCACGGGCCTGTTCCGCAAGGCTTTTATACATTACACCCTTCTTTGGCCGTTCTACGGCAAGTTCAAAATTCCACATCTCCGGGAAGTCAGAAGGCAAGAAAACCGACGGAAAGCTCCCGCCCCCTACCGACTTCCAGACTCCAGAGAAAGAGCCGTAAGCCGCTTGGTACGCTCAATAATTTTTTCATAATAGGATGCGTTCCGTTGCAGATAATAATGCACCTCAAGACCGGAATTGGAAACCCTCTGCTCTTTTAAAAAAGCATTCAGGGTAAAGGGAGAATAAAATCTGCGGACAAACAATTCTCCCCAGGCATTGGCAAAAATAACCCCAAGATCATTGATGTCTTTCTCATAGGGATTCTTTTCAAAACTGATAACCACCAACACTTTGGTAAAATATTCCGCCCTCAAAAAAATATCCGCATCCCTGTCAGCCACATCGCAATATCCGAAAAGATCCTTTACCTTTTCAGAAAGATTGATAATTTCCTGCAAGGTAACACTGGAAGGATTCGGCTCCATGCGTATCCCCATACGCGTATACAGACCATTCCAGACCCCAAAGGCAACGGCCTCCAGAATATCCACATCCGCAAGCAAAGGCTGGGATCGATCCGAACCGGCAAAAAGAGACCACCTGTCCTCTCCGCTCCAGATACAGTCGAGAGAGTTCAGATTAAACCGGTAACCCGGCCTTGGCAGATGTACCACCTTGCTGTTTTTTTTCTGGTAAATGGCTGTGATCCTCCGCCCCAGCACCGTCATATCCCTTTGATCCATGGAAGAGGCCACCCCCGCAGAACAGCGGACGATATCCTTATATAAACGAAACAGGCGCAACACCATGGCCTTTCCAAGACGTACCTGCCGGGCCGGACTCCAGGTCTCAAAGGCATCCAGTTCAAACTGTTCCTCCCGTGAAAGCCCGGCGATCCCCAGAAATCGGGATATCTGGTTTTTACGGATGGGATATTTATGTTCAAAGGCCGTCAGCCGACATCGCAGATAAAAACACCGCACCAGCAGCTGACGTTCTTCTGCGGGAAGCGTCCCCGCATACTCCTTAAGAATCCATTCCATGGAAAATGCCATGGGATCCTGAAACTCTGAATTTTCCCGAAGAACCTGATCCCGAAAGCGGTGAGACGGTAAAACCGCATCCCCTTCTTCCAGATACATACGCAAAAGGGCCATCTTGATAACAGATTTTAACGGACTGGTAAGGGATTTATGCAGCTGCCAGAGAGCGGCTCCCAAAAACTCCCGTGCTGAAATACGTTCAAGGTTCCCCAAATCCACGAGGTCATCGGAAATCCGCCCCTTTTGCTGTATCTGTTCCCAACAGCGTTCATAGGATTCGTCGAGTCTTTCCTCCTCATCCCAATACACCCACCAGAATGGAGTCTTCCCCATGATGACAATGCATGTCCGGTAAAATTCCTCCTTGAGTACGTTCTGCTGGGCCGAACCCGAACTTTCATCCAGGGCACGACCAAAATCCCCCTTGCGGACGGACTCCAGATCGGAAAGGAAAAAATAAACAGGCATCCGGCAATTCATATCCAGCCAGTCCTTCAGAATATTGATCTTCTTCTGAAGAATTTTCCATCCTTCCATTCCCATGGCCTTGCTGTCGCAACAGATCCAGACATCACAATCCGAATCCTGGGTCTGGGCCAGGGTACCGACACTGCCGATGGTATACATCCCGTCAATGATTCTGAAGGCTTTCCTTGGAAAAAGCTTTTCTTCACCCAGACCAAATATCCGCCTGAAGCTGGCTTCCCTTTTTCGGATTTCAGGACACCGATCCACCCCATATATCCGGAAACCATGATCCAGGTCTCTGATATATCCGGGAACCTTCGGGTGGTTCACGCTGAGCATCCAAGGGAGGAGACAGAGGATCTGCACAGCCTCCTTGGGACTGCGCTCAAAAAACATCCGACGCCGCTCATCGTTATAGGACTGATATTTTTTTAAATTCCGAAAAATTATTTTTTCTATCACGGTTCAAGAACTCCAAGATTCTTGCCTTTCAAAAAACAAGAAGATAACCTGAGCTTTTCTGTCTGGTACTGGCTCCGTACCTGAAAATGCCCGGTATAAAAAAATGACCACCTCACACATCAACTGCCATCGCTGCCGCCACTACTATGTTACCTGGGATCCCCGTTTTCCCAATGGCTGCCGTGTCCTGAATTTCAAAACCCGGGAAATGCCTTCCCTTGTGGTACTGCGCAGCTCCGGACAACCCTGCCATTTCTATACGCCCAGAGATCCCGGGACTCAGAAAAATAAAAAACCCTCCATCACCGTTGTCTGAAGCTTCCTGTTCCTTCAGGGCAAAGACCGGCAAAAGCTTTCACCTCCGCCATACGACCGCAGGACATCTTCCCTTCAGGACATTTACCAGAGACAAGACAGCCCGGGCCTGAATCCCTGAAAAGTTGAGGCTGACGATCCACAAGGAGACTCCGCATCTTCCAGGCAATGTCCCGGATTTCCCACTGGGCCCGGAAACAGGTTCTCAACCTCAGAAAATGAAAAAGCTGCCTTGCGTTCATGGTGGAAAAGACACCCACCGTATTTCCTGCAAGAAGAAGATAGACCCCGTCTTCGGCCACAAGACCCGCCTCTTCAAACTCCCTGCGCAGCAACGCACTCTCCGCCACGGCCCTGCCATAAATATCCAGGGCTTCGGGATGTAAACACACCGTTTTCGGCAGCACTCCTCCCTCATGCACAGAACGGCTCAGATCCGGTACACAGAGACTCTGGATGCGGTGCCGGGTCAGATGGGTGAGTCCCGCAAGGCTGATTGCGGGAATATAAAAGGTATAGTTTACCTGTTCCAGCTCCCTTGGCCGCGCATCCTTGAGTACGGCAGCAAGAAGCTCTCCCTCCAGACCGGGATTTTCCGATAAAAGACGGAGGGCCGCAGCAGGATCAAGGCCTTCGGCCATAAGCGCCGCCATGGCCACCTTCTCCTCGCCCTTTTCCGTGGCAGACAGAAGCAAAACATCACGTCCCCTGTTTTCCGCCCGACAAAGGCCAAGACCCGCCACAATTTCAGCCCTTCTGTCCGAATGCACCACCTGGGTCTTTTCAAGATCCCCGAAAACATCGGGCAAAATCTCCTGCACCTGGGCAAGGAGACTTTCACCAAGGGCTACAATTTCCGGATACCGGCTGCCCCGGCCCTGAAGGCTTGTTTTCAGAAAATACAAAAGCTCCCTTGCATTCATGGTGCAGTAAATATGGCTTCTGAAACTGCAGGGAAGCAGAAAGCGGGCATCTTCCTTGGGAATTCCCAGCTCCGTAAGCCTTGCGTAGGCGGCAAAGAGTGCAGCCATCTGGGCATCGTAACGGGTTTCAAGGGCTTTTGTGTCCACACCTTTTTTTTCATAGCGAAAAGCAGGTCGCAGCCAGCCCATGCCCGCATAATTCACGTAGCGTCTGGATTTGACCGTATAGGCAGCCAGCCGGAACTCAATAAGGTACTGCTCAAAAAAGACGGACACATTTTCAAAGGCAAGGGTGAACACCGCATGTTCCGCAATGGACTGATGCCCAAGGCCCATGACATTGCGGATCAGCCCGCCGATATTCTCCCGACGGGTCTCCGCATAAACAGCCCGTGCAGCCCCCTCCTTCGTGGAAATCCGGGCCGCAGCCGCGCAGATACGCTCCGGCTCCGGGGTGTGGGTCAGCACCAGAACCCTGGCTTCTTCCATAAAAAAAGCTCCTTTAAATCCGGCAGGTTCGGATATCCATCACCATGATACCCCGTGCACCGATGGCCGTAAGGGCATCCATGATGGCATTGATCTCTTTTTTCTTTGCCATGGCCTTCACAGCCACCCAGCCCTTTTTGCTCAAAGGAGACACCGTGGGAGATTCAATACCCGGCGTAATGCGGCAGGCCTGATCCAGCAACCCTTCCTCCACATCATATTCCACAATCACATAGTCTCTGGCCACGACAATGCCCCGCAGGCGCTCCACAAAGGTCTTCACCAGAGGATTTTCAAGAACCGCCTCATCCCGGCCCACCAGCACAGCCTCACTTTCAAGGATGGTGCCCCCTACGATCTTAAGTCCGGCATCCTTAAGCGTTTTTCCCGTCTGCACCACATCGGCAATGACATCTGAAACTCCGAGACGGATGGAAATCTCCACAGCCCCATCGAGCTGGATAATCTCCGCATCCACTCCCCTTGCCGCCAGATCCCGGGCCACAAGGGTGGTATAGCTTGTAGCAATGCGGCAGCCCTGAAGACTTTCCGGCGTGATGGGGCTGTCTTCGGGAACGGCGTAGCAGAAGCGGGATTTTCCGAAATGAAGGGGCAGAATTTCCACAAGGTGGGCGCCTGAATCCATCACCAGATCCCGGCCCGTGATGCCTAAGGCCAGAATGCCCTTGCGCACATAAACGGCAATGTCCTTGGGTCTTAAAAAGAAAAAATCAATGCCGTTTTCCACGTCCGAAATCATCAGCTCCTTGCCCATACGACGACACTTGTAGCCCGCCTCCTGCACAAGCCGCATGCTGTCTTCGGCCAGGGTTCCCTTATTGGGCAATGCAATCTGCAACATGAGGTATCCTTATCAAAAGTAGGGAGATATCAAAGGTATTGGTAAACGTCTTCCAGGGTGAGGTCACAGGCCAGCATCATGACCTGCACATGGTAAAGAAGCTGGGAAATCTCCTCTGCGGTCTTTTCCCGGCCCTCGTATTCGGCGGCCATCCAGACCTCCCCGGCCTCCTCAAGGATTTTTTTGCCGATAAAATGTTTTCCCTTCTTTAAGGCCGCCACCGTGCCGGAGTCGGGATTCCCCGCTTTGGCCTTTTCCGTGAGTTCCGCAAACAGCTCTTCAAAACTCTTCATATCCAACAACTCCTTTATTGCACGGTTCCGCACAGCCCAAAGGCCTCGGCCAGCCGTTCCATATGGGATTTTTCCGCCTGGGCCAGGGCAAAAAAAGCTGCCCTTTCCTCCCCTTCGGAAGCTTCCCCGAGATTTCTGTACAGATCATAGGCCATGAGCTCAAGCCCTAAAGCCCGTTCCAGCACCTCTTCACAGGCACCTTCCGAAAGGGCTTCCATCTCCTTCAAAAGATCACCCAAAACCTCACCGCTTTCCGTAAACTCCGCATCCAGCTTTTCATAGAGGGTTTCAAAAGCCTCTTTATTCTCCATGAAACGCCAGAGAATCCGGGCATGGCCCACCTCGTCCTTCGCCATTCTTGCGAGAAGTGTACCGAGAGCACCCTTTTCCCAGCGCCGGGCCAGAAAACCGTAAAAAAGCTCCGCCCCCTTTTCCAGGGCCATGGCCCGCTCCAGGGCGCTGCCATGCAAGCTTGATCCGTAAAAAAGAGAGAGATCCGGCGGCGAAACCGCAAGACCGGCTTCCCAGGCGGCAATCCCCCCTGTCATGCTCATGATGGCAATTTCTTCCCCAAGAACATCCCGGCCCATGAGGGCCGCCGCCTCGGAACGTACCCCCCTTGCGCAGTAAAAAATGACCTCCCGCCCAGGCTCCCGCACAAGTGCTGCGATCTTCGCCGGAACCTCCCGCAGGGGAAGATGCAGGGCTCCGGGAATATGCTCCCCCTGATATTCCCCGTCTTCCCGTACATCCACCAGAAGATACTGCCCCTCCCGGTGATTTTTCATGTACGTTGCCACATCTTCGGGCCAGATCCGCTCAAAGGCTTTTTTCCCCATGCTTCCGGCTCCTTTCAGCTAAGGGATGAAAACATCAAAGGGAAAACGGGACTGCATCTCCCTCTGAAAAGCATCTTCCTCCTGATACCAGAGGGCATCCATGCCCAAGGCCAGTGCCCGCTCCACATGGGGCTTATGGTCATCCACAAACAGGGCCTTTTGGGCAGGAGTTTTCATGGCCTCCAGCACATGGACAAAAAAAGCAGGCTCCTTTTTGGTCATGCCCGCATCAAAGGAATTGAAGACCCGGTCAAAATATCGGAAAAAATTCTTTTTCCCGTCCATCTCCTGAAGCCAGTGGGTCTGGTCACTGAGAATGGCCGTTCGGATTCCCCTTTCACGAAGCCTTGAGGCAAGGGCCAGCATGGAAGGCCTCAGCACAAAACGATCCTGCACAAAGGCCGTGAGAAAAGCATCTTCTCCCCCAATTCCCGTGGCCTCGCGGAAGGCCTGCCAGAAAACGCCGTCCCGGACACGGCCTGTGGTAAAACCCGTGGCATACACAAGATCGAAGGCCACACGCTTGACATGTTCAGGATCTTTTTCCTGTTGCAGGGCCAGATCCTTCATGGCGGCCTTGAAGCCTTCCTCGGCAATGACCCCGCCAAAATCAAGAAAGACCAGCTCCGGCGGCACCCTTTTCCCCATATCCATAGATTCTTCCTTCGTTTTCGGATTTCTCACAGGTGCATCCAGAGATCCAGCAGGATGGCAAGACAGGAAAGCGCAAAGATAAAAAGATAATTCAGAATCTCGCGGGATTTCCGGATGGAGCGCACAAGGTAGAGAAGGGCCTCACGCTCCCCTTCCTCCAGGGACGCTCCGCCTTCAAGCTTTTCCAGAAGCCTGAAATCCGAGATTACCTTCCGGCGTTTACGGGAAATATAATAACGGAACCCGAAAAAAAACACATACCCGAGAACGCCTGCGTACCAGACCGGCCGGAACCACTGGGGCTGCCAGCTGGTGAACACGATGAGGATACGGAACATGAGGGCAGAAAAAAGCCCCAGCACAAAAAATCCGTCCACCACAGTCTGGGGCAGTATTCCCGGCACTCCGGAGCTCGCCTGCACCATGAAACCTCCCTTGAAATACCAGCCATGTACCAGAAAGCAGGAGATGGCGCAATGCCGACACTCCTGCTTTCCATGAAATCCCCATCCTGCGGCCAGTTCCTGAGCAGGCGGGAGGCCGCAGGATTCAGGGTCTGATCAGGGCCAAATCAGGTCACATCAATAGTTGCGATCCGCAAAATCCACCCAGCCTCCGGCCATGACCAGACTGCGGTCGAAATCGGAAATGGCAAAGGGAACTTCAAGATTCTCCCCTGAAGCCGTGAAGGTGAAAAGGTTTTTCGCAAGATCCACGGTCACATGGGTTTCCTTTCCCGAAAAACGGGCAAAGAGGGTATCCAGGGTGGCAGCGGGCAGTTCCACGGCCATCATGCCGCAGTTGAACATGTTCTGCCGGAAAATCCGGGCGAAACTTTCCGCAATGATGAGCCGGATACCGTTCACTTCAAAGGCCCAGGGCGCATGTTCTCTGGAAGAACCGCAGCCGAAATTAGCCCTTGAGATCACAACGGAGGCCCCTGCAAAGCCTGTCTTGGGATCAAAGCCCTCCATCTTGAGGTCTTCCATGAGGTAGGGCTTCAGGGCTTCCTTGGTGATTTCCGTCAGATAGCGTGCCGGAATGATCTCATCCGTATTGATGTCGGATCGATCCAGAAAGGCCACCTTGCCGTCAAAGGATGTCATGCATGTACCTCCCTGGCCCAAAAGAGTTCAGAATTGGCGATACAGCCCGCAAGGGCCGTGGCTGCGGCCGTGGCCGGACTCATGAGATGCACCATGCCGCCCTTGCCCATACGGCCGTTGAAATTCCGGTTGGTGGTGGCCGCACAGACCTCGCCTTCGGCCAGCACCCCGTTGCTCATGCCAAGACAGGCACCGCAGGTGGGGTTGGTAACACAGAAGCCTGCATCCATAAAAATCTGGATAATCCCTTCGGCCAGAGCCATACGATAAACCTCAGGCGTTGCCGGAGACACCACACCCCGCACCGTGTCCGCAATGCGACGTCCCTTCAGCACGGAGGCCGCCACCCGGAGATCTTCGATGCGGCCGTTGGTGCAGGAACCGATATACACCTGATCCACGGGCGCTCCTGCCAACTCGGAAACGGGCTTCACCTGATCGGGCTTGTAGCCGAAGGTGAGCATGGGCGTGAGGGTGGACACATCAAGGGTCATCACCCCGTCATAGACGGCATCCGCATCGGAAATCCAGCGGGAGAAGTCCGCAAGTGCCGCTTCTTTGGAAACATAGTCCTTCTCAATGAAGGGCCAGAGATAATCCACCGTGACGGCATCGGGAGAGCAGACCCCACAGGTGCCGCCCGCCTCAATGGCCATGTTGCAGAGGGTCATGCGGGATTCCATGGACATGGCTTCAATGACAGGGCCCGTGAACTCGATCACCTTGTTGGTGGCTCCGTTCACCCCCAGCCTGCCGATGAGGGCCAGGATCACATCCTTGGCATAGACCCCTTCGGGCAGGCTTCCCGTCACTTCCACCTTCAGGGTTTTGGGGGCCTTGAAGGCGCAGACGCCCTTTAAAATCCCCACTTCGAGATCCGTGGTACCGACACCTGCGGCAAAGGCCCCGAAAGCGCCGTGGGTGCAGGTGTGGGAATCGCCCATGATGATGGTGTACCCCGGACGCACAAAGCCCTTTTCCGGAAACAGGGCGTGGCAGACCCCGTTGCGGCCGATGTCAAAGAAATCCAGGATGCCGTGGCGTCTTGCCCAGTCCCGGATGATCTTGCCCTGTTCTGCGGTCTTGGAGTCCTTGGCCGGGGTGACATGGTCAATGACGGCCTTGATCTTTGAAGGATCAAACACCCGGTCCTTGCCTCTGGCCACAAGATCGTTGATGGCCACAGGGGTGGTGATCTCATGGCAGAAGACCGCGTCCAGGCGGATGACCTGGATGTCTCCTGCGGGATTATCCACCCGGTGGGCATCAAATATCTTTTCCGTAATGGTTCTGCCCATAGTTTCTCCTTGGGTCAAAAACGTGATTGATGTTTGGGGAGTATTCGCTTCTCACCATCTTTTTTCCTGCCGGATCTTTTTCTTGCCAGCTTTCCCCCCGTCCGTCTATAAACGAGGCGCCTGCCCATGGCAAGGCCCCGATCTTCCATTTCATCCACAGACGACAAAGGATAAGGCCATGCAGCCCGATCTTCGTGTACGCATCGCAGGACTGGAACTGAAAAACCCCGTACTTACCGCATCCGGCACCTTTGGATACGGCCTGGAGTACGCCGAAGCCACCGATCTTTCCCGCATCGGAGCCATCATTGTGAAGGGGCTTTCCCTTCTGCCCTCCCAGGGCAACCCCGAACCCCGGGTGGTGGAAACCGCAGCCGGACTGCTCAATGCCGTGGGCCTCGAAAATATCGGCGTGGAGGCCTTTCTGGAACAGAAACTCCCCCGCCTGAAAGTCTGGGGAACACCCGTCATCGCCAACCTCTACGGCAAAAGCGAAGACGACTACCAAAAGCTTGCCCTGCGCCTTGAAAATGAGCCGGACATCGCAGCCCTGGAGCTTAACATCTCCTGCCCCAATGTGAAAGCCGGAGGTCTTGCCTTTGGTACCGACCCTTCTGCGGCAGCCCGTCTCACGGAAACCGTACGCAGGGTCAGCACCAAGCCCCTCATCGTAAAGCTTTCTCCCAATGTCACGGATATCAAGGTGATTGCCCGCAGCGTGGAAACCGCAGGGGCCGATGCCTTAAGCCTCATCAACACCCTCACGGGCATGAGCATTGACGTAAAAACCCGAAAACCCCGCCTTGCCAACATCACCGGCGGACTCTCAGGCCCCGCCATCAAACCCGTGGCCCTGCGCATGGTCTGGGAGACGGCCTCCTGTGTGAAAATTCCCATCATCGGCTTGGGGGGGATCATGAATGCAGAGGATGCCCTGGAGTTTATCCTCGCAGGTGCCAGTGCCGTGGCCGTGGGGACAGCCAATTTCATTGATCCGAAGACCACGGCAAAAATTGCGGACGGCATTGCCGACTACCTGAAAAAGCAGAAGATCCCCTCGGTGGCGGCCCTGAAGGGTTCCCTGCTGCTTCCTTAAAAAATCAGATTAGGACTTGCCATTTAAATTTTACTTCTGTAAACAATGTTTCTTGATCTGTTCTGCCATTGTCAGAAAGCCTTCCGGGATTCCGAAATTTCCCGCTCCGTTCACGGATTCCCGACCGATGCATCGTGTTGCAGCATCACTCTGTGAGACCGGCATCTGTTTTGAATCCGCCTGACACTTCTGTTCAGATGCCCTTCATCACCATTTCCAAACCCTCTGCCCTGTCCCAAGGAGGCCTTCATGTGGAAAAAAAAGATACTGGTACAGCTTGTTCTTATCCTTGGATCTGCTCTTTGTGCCATGGCCCAACCCGATGTACCGGAACCAACGGGACTGTGGCAGACAGAAGGCGGTAAATCCATTGTGGAAATCATCTCCCTTCCGGAAAATAAAACCTGGGCTGCCCGTATTGTATGGCTGAAGGAACCCCAGGACGAAAAAGGCAACCCCCTTTATGACGAACTGAATCCGGATCCCCAAAAAAAGGAAAATCCCATCATAGGGCTGACCATCGCCTGGGGATTTAAACCGGCAAAAAACGAGGCCTGGAAAGACGGACAGGTCTATGATCCTGAAACGGGTAAAACCTACAAGGCTCAGGCAAAAATGAAAGGAGATGCGCTGGAACTCAGGGGCTATATCGGGATTCCCGCCCTGGGCCGCAGCACGTCCTGGAAACAGGTCTCCCACCTGCCACAGGACAGCATCTCCAGAAATGATACCCCGATCCATACCCAGTAATCCGGAAGTATCCGGTAACCCCCAACACCCAAAGGAGTTTTAAATGAAAAAGGTCTGTTTTTTCATGCTCATCGCCTGTTTTCTGGCCGTTCCCGCCATGGCAAGCCTTAAAGTCGGCAGTGTCGAACTGCCCACAAGCATCAGTACAGACGGCAATGATCTTGTACTGAATGGCGCAGGCATCCGCAAAAAATTCTTCATAAATCTTTATGTAGGTGCCCTCTACGTCCAGCAGAAAACCAAGGATGCCGCAAGCATCATCAATGCCGATGCCCCCATGAGCATCCGTCTTCATATCACCTCAGGTAAAATTACGCGGGAAAAAATGCTGGATGCCATCAACGAAGGTTTTACGGCGGCAACGGACGGTAACACGGCTTCCATAAAAACCGGGATTGATCAGCTCAACGCCTGCTTCAACGATGAAATCAAAGATGGCGATCTCATTGAACTGAGCTATGCCCCCCAGAAGGGTGTCACCATGACAAAAAATGGAAGCATCCGGGGAACCATCGCCGGCCTTGAGTTCAAAAAGGCCCTGTTCGCCATCTGGCTGGGCGACAAACCCGCAGACAGCGGTCTGAAAAAAGATATGATCAACTGAAAAACGGACTGCCTTCTTTCCTCCCTTCCCCGTTACTGCGGGGAAAGGGGAAAAAGGCAGAATCCCCTTAAACCTGCTTCTTCCGTCTCTGCTGCACAACAATACGGGCCACCATGGCCATCTCCACCGCTTCCCGCCACTCCCCCGATGTCACTCCGTAACGCCCGCAGACATCCATATCCGGATCTCCATTCAAAAAAGAACGAAGTTCCCTCAGACTGCAGGTATCGTAATAATAAGCCGCAGGGCCATCATCCGGGAGAAAGGCCGAAGGCAGCTCGCCGGGCCAGGATCGGATCAGGCTTTGCAGTTCCGCCGTAGATGCCGCATACCGCATTGTTTTTTCTCCTTCATCAGACAAATCGCTGATCCGAACGCATGCGTACCACAGAAGCTCTGTCCCTCTGCATCCAGCCCGTACGCACCTCTTCCCTGTGGTCAAAGGCGGGAATATAAGGCTTAATGTCCAGAAGAGGGGTTCCGTCCAGAACATCCACTCCCCGAAGATGCAAAAGACTGGCCTCCACCGCCACAAGCTCCACAATGGAAAGTCCCAGATGGGCAGGCCGCAGCGGCGAGCGTGTGGCAAAAACCCCCCGTTCTTCCCTGTCCATATAGGGAACCACCCGCATTTCGCTGCGACACGCCCTATGGAAAAAATACAGCAGATAAATATGACTGAAACCTTCCAGATCCTTCAGTCCTTCAGCAAACTCCGGAGACAGGACGGCACTTCCCATCACCTCACCGGCTCCGACAGGCTGTATGGGCATATTCTCCAGATCCGTAAAGGGAGAATGAATGATACCGATAACGGGTACTTGAATGTCCTGCATTTCTGCTCCTTGTTCCACGGTACGCCCTCAAAAAAATTTAAAACCGCAATCCCTTTGCATAGGCCCTGTCGATGAAAGTCCGGTAATGGGAAATCACCACATCCCGTCGGATCTTCAGGGTGGGTGTCACTTCCCCCCTTTCCATGGAAAGGGGGACGTTCAAAATAATATAGTTTCCGATCTTTTCAAAATTCTGCAATTTCCCATTCACCGTGGCAACCTCGATCTCCACCAGGGTCACCAGTTCCGGAATTTTTACAAATTCAGGATATACGAGAAGATTTCCCTCCGGCCCCTCCTTCACCGCATCCTCATCAAAGGGAATGCCGTGTTTTTTGAACATACGGACAAAGGCCCTGAAGTTGGGCTGCACCAGAACCAGGGGAAAGGGCCTGTCATCCCCCAGCACCAGAACCCTTTCAATATAAGGACTCAACGCAAAAAGCGTCTCTATCTTAGAAGGTGCGACACGATGCCCCGTGGACAACATCAGCAAACCTTTTTTACGATCCACAACGCGGAGATACCCGTCCTCCAGCAGTTCCACCACATCCCCGGTCTGGTAATAGCCATCATCGGTAAAAACATTGCGGGTATCCTCAGGCCTCCCCCAATATTCCCGAAAAAGAAAATCCCCCTTGACCAGCAGCTCCCCATCGACTGCAATCCGATGGGCCACCCCTCTGGAAAAAAGCCCTGCACTTCCGGGCTTCACCGCTTCCAGGGGGGTCAGGGTAACGGCATTGCAGGTTTCCGTCGCACCGTATCCTTCCAGGATACGAATACCCGCACAGAGATAGAGACGACAAATCTTTTCGGGAAGGGCACTGGCCGCCGAAAAAACAAAACGCAGCCGGCCACCGAGACGTTGACGCAGTTTCCGGAAAACCAGCCAGTCCAGGCAAAGATAGAGCCCTTTCCGGATCCAGCCGCTTGCCCTGAGCCAGGGCCTCCCTTTTTCCGCCATATTCACTGTTTTTTCCGTATTCAGTGACGCTTCAATTACCGCCAGACCGACCTGCTCTGCCCTATGAAAAAGGAAACGCTGCAAAGACCCCTTCAAGGTTCCCCGAACCCGGGCATAAAGACGCAGATAAATGGAAGGCACACCCATCATGTAGGTGGGCTGAAAAAAACGCAGATCTTCTCCCAGGTTTTTTGCAGATCCATAGGCAATGGGAAGGGCTGCGAACATGGCTGTTCCATGCCCCCCCTGCCGTTCAAAACTGTGGGCAAGGGGCAGGTAAGCCAAGAGACAATCCGTCTCACTTAAAAGGGGCAACATATACAGATCCCGGATGCAGGCAGCCGTCATGGAGGCATGGGTATGCAGAACTCCCTTGGCCTGTCCCGTGGTTCCCGAAGTGTAGATCAGGGTCATGGGATCTTCGGGCTGTACCCCCCGCCAGCGTTCACCATACAGAAGGGGGGTTGACCGATGAAAAGTACGCCCTGCCTCCCGAAACGCCTCCAGCGTAAAAAATCCCGCATGGCGTTGCACCATATCCCGGTCTTCCATCCAGATCAGGGCCTTGAGGTAAGAACCTGCGGTCAGTACCCGCTCCAGGACAGACTCCCCATAGACAAACGCAAAACGGGATCCGGAATCCCGGATCTGTTCCGTTATCTCATAGGCGGAAAGGGAGGGATGAATGGACACAGAAATGGCCCCGCAGCAGAGGATGGCATAATCGGCCCACAACCACTGGGGAACGGTGGGGGCGATAATGGCCACCCGATCCCCCCTTTCCACTCCCAAAGAGAGGAGACCCTCCGCCAGCTCCCGCACAACGATACCCAGATCTCCGTAGGAAAGACTGGCTGCTGCCCCCCTTCCATCACGCCAGATCTGGGCCTTACGCTCTGGAAAACGGCCAATGTTACGGTGCAGCAGTTCCGGAAAGGTCTGCCGGGTCAGATACCATTTTTCCGCCTGATGCTGCATAAAATCTCATCTCCTGATGCGCCATAAAATCTGCATCCACAAATAAACATGCCGCCCCCGTTTTTTCGGAAGCGGCATCACAATCACTTGCCGTAGGTATCATTATGGCGGAAATCAGAAACAGCCCGGCGATCCGGTGCCTGGGGAAGTTTTTCAGGATAGCCCAGGGGAATCATGCTCACCACCTGAACCGTATCGGGAACATTCAAAATTTCTGCGGCTTTCTCGTGATCAAAAAGCCCAACCACAACGGTTCCAAGCCCCAGATCGTGGGCCACAAGACAAAGGCTCTGGGTGGCAATCCCCAGGTCATAAAGCATCCAGTCTCCCAGGATGGTCGGTGCCTTGCCGTCATAGTAACCGCTGGCTGCCTTTCTGCCGCAAAGCACCAGCAAGACAGGAGCTGCGACCAGGGCTTTGGTGGCGGGATTCCTCGGAGCCAGGGTTTCCTGAAGACGAAGCCGGATATCCCTGTCTTTCACCACAAGGACTTCCCAACACTGGGTATTGGCCCAGGACTGAGACCATTGAACAGCCTCAAGCACTTTTTCCAGAATCTCTTCGGAGATGGCCCGATCCTGGTATTTGCGGACACTGCGACGGGTTTTAAGAAAATTCAGAACTTCAGACATGATTCACTCCTTTATCTGTGGGGAGGGTTATCCCCGCATGGCTTTCTCCCCCGAGAAACCCCGTTTATCAGGCCACAGGCCAGAACCTTTGTCAAACATGAAAATCTGCTCCCCTGTTTCCCGGCAGCGGGAAAGCACGCTTGCGCAGCAGCGTCACACCTGCTTGGGTTCGGCACCAAAGACCCTGTTTCTCCCCGCCATTTTAGCAGCATACATGGCCTTATCCGCCCCGGTAATCAGCTCCTGGGGCGAATCCCCATGGCCCGGATAGGTGGCAACCCCCAGAGACAGGGTCACTTTCAACGGAGACTTTCCCTCCATGTACAGCGGGGTCTCTTCCACCTGACGCCGTAAAAAATCCGCCCGTTTCATACCCGCATCACCGGAAAGACCCGGCATGAGAAGCAAAAATTCCTCTCCGCCAAAACGACAGGCCACATCTTCGGTACGGACATCTGTTTTCAGAATTTCGGCAAGATTCTTCAAAACCGCATCACCGATGTCATGACCATGGGTATCGTTAAAGGCCTTAAAATCATCCACATCCATCAGAATCACAGAGAGGGGCACCCCCTCCCGCCGAATACGGGAAAATTCCCGCCGGAACGTTTCTTCCATATATCTGCGGTTGTAAAGTCCCGTCAACGGATCCGTCACGGCCTCTCTGCGAAGGCGGTCAACCAGATAAAGAGTGGTAAGGCTGGCACTGAGGTGTCCGGCAATGCTCGCGGCAAGGGCACGCCGGGCCGCCTGTTTTCGCCCATAGAGATCTGCCATCTGCAAAAGGCGGATACGCAGCCTTGCCGGACTTCCCTCTCTGGGCTGAATGGGAATACAAAGATCTTCATACCCCGCGACACCGGCACAGCACACATCCAGCTTATCGCCACCGGGCCTTTTACTGGGACAGTTCTCCCCCATGCAGGAGGTCATATCCGGACGTTCCCGCCCCCACCCTTCCATGGTTCTGACCCTGCCCTCAGCATCCAGAAAAACCAGCACACCGGCATCGGAAGGAAAAATCTGCTGACAGGTTCGTACCACAAGCACTGCGGCCTCTTCCATATCCCTGGCATGTTGCAGGGACTCTGCCAGACGGTTCAGGTGGGTAATCTCCAGAGTACGCCGTTCCAGTGCATGGATGGTACTGCGCAGGGCCGTATTGGTGGACTCCAGTATCAGAGTACGGGCCTTCACCCTTTCCTCCAGCCGCTCCTTATGCTGGGCAAGGCTTCTCTGCCTGTTACGCGTTTCCCGGATCCACTGCGTATTGTTACGTATCTGAATCTCCACCAGAGCCTTGCGCGCCCTGTCCGAACGTTCCAGCGCACCTGCCATTTCATTAAAGGCTTCCCCGATTTCTCCCATGATGGCCATCTCTCGGTCTCCCATACGGCAGCGAAGATTTCCCGCACGGATTTCCCGTATTCCCTGCATCAAAGCGACGGAGATGTTCCCATGTCTCTTTTTTTCCAGAGTCAACATCCAGCAGCAGAACAGGAAACAGCCAAGAACACCGAAAAAAAATCCCGAACCCAGCTGAATCCAGGCGGATTGCAACGCCTTTTCAGTAAAAGAGTCCACCGATGCGGAACCTTCTGCTCCCCCGACCTCTCCTGAATCGCCATCCCCCCCAGCCCTTTGCAGGCTGCCCATCTCCAGAGAGCCTTCCGCAAGAACCTGAGAAATATTCCGGAGTTCCATGACACCGGATACGGTTGCGTAAAGAAAAAAAACAAAGGATACAAGAATAAATATTATAAAAAACAAATCCTTATATATTTTATCCTTCATACTTTCGTTCCATTGAAAATCAAATGCCATGGTCGTTCGTCCAAAAAAAATGTGTCTGACCTGTCTCCTGCCCCGGACTGTACGAGTCCTGCCGTGAAACAACACGTTACCATTCCGAAGAAAAATATAGAAAAGTCTATTTAGCATCCTTTGGATGGGAAAGCAAAACAACATCCGCTCTTCTCCGGCAAATCGCCATAAAATCAGGGCTTCCGGCCCGTTACGATCTGTGCTATGGCTGGAAAACCTTCCCCTGCGGCATGGGGCAAGGCAGGTGGGCGACTGAAATCCCCGTATGCAGGGCCCCCCTCCAGCACACAGCCCGTCTCCCCCCTGTGAAGCCATTAGAGGCCAAGATGATACGGATTCCCTCCAAAACAAGGAGCCTTACCATGCGCTGTTTCTTTCTCCTTTCTGTTCTCTGCTTTCTGAACCTGCCTGCCACGGCTGCCGATCTCCTCCTCACCCATACCCATGGACGCAACGGAGGCAGTGCCGATACCCGTATCCTGATTCAGGATGCGCCCAATGACCTTGAAAATTTTTCCTTTGTCATTGCCTTTGCCCAGGACACCCTGGCCTTTGACCGGATTCTGGAAACTCCCCACACCGGCTGGGGATGGAAAGTCACAAGCCTTGCACTGAGTCCAGAAAATGGAAAGGAGCGTATCCGCATCAGTTTTTCAAAGGATCTTGCGGAAAAAGCCCTTCCCGGAGACCGGGATTACCTGCTCTGCGATCTGCGTTTTTCCGTAAAACAGAATAAAACAACCGTCCTGTATCTGGAAGAACCCGAGGGGGACATGAAAGCATGGCACACGGAAAATGCCCGCTTTTTTCACACGGATCAGACCAGCTCAGGCGACGATACGGACAGCACGGCGCACATCAGCTGTTTCCTGAACACCCTTGCCTATCCATAAAAACTCAGGGACTGTGGTATAAGGAATCCTTTTTGACTTTTTTCCGTATTCTGTTATCGTAAAAAGCATCGTGAACAAGATTTTTTTCCCAAAACCTGAATTTATTCCCCTACACTCCTGACCATTGAAAGACACCATGGCCTGTCTTTTTTCCTTTCCCATCCTTGGAGAACCCGACATTCAGAGGCTTCCCAGCCTGTTGCTGGAAGCGGTGAAGCGCCTGGGAGGTTCCGTATTCCCGGTTTCCGTAAGGATTCCAGCCCTGAACCAGCATCTCCGGGATGCCTTCCGTCAAGAAGAAGACACCCTCTACACCTCCCTCACCCTCGAAAAAAACACCCTCAGACTCCGCTGGAAAAAAGAAAGCTTTCCCCTGGTCATGCACATCCGTCCTCCGCAGCATCTTGATATGGAAAAACTATGCCAGGATTTTCAGGATAAAATCCGCACCAGCAATCCGGAACTTCTCCGCATGCACAATGAGAATATCCGTAAAAAACTCAAAAAAGCCCAGCAGGATGCCCAGAGGGAAATCCGGGATATTGAGCAGCAGCTTCTGCACAGAAAAAAAGAACTGGATCTCTATATCCAGAAAGCGGAAACGGACAGCCTGACGGGTATTCTGAACCGTGGCGCCTATGACCGCATCCTCCACGAGACCCTGCGTAACCCCAGCCTGCCCTTCAGCCTTATTTTCCTGGATCTGGATTATTTCAAGGAGGTCAACGACACCTTTGGTCATGCCTATGGGGACGAGGTACTGCGTTCCATGGCCCTCTCCATGCGATCCGCCATACGGGAGGGACGGGACATGGCCTGCCGCATCGGGGGAGACGAGTTTGCCATCCTCCTTTTTGCCGATATTCATCAGGCGGAACGCATCGGCTGCGCCATTCTTGCGGATATGGATCAGAAAGTCAGCATCGGCATCTCCACCTGCAAAGAGGGAGATACCCCCGAAAGTCTGGCCCACAGAGCGGACAAATCCCTTTACCATGCCAAAGAAAATGGCAGGGGGCAGGTGGTCTGTCTGGAAAAAAACGAAAATTTTCTTGAGTGCCCCGGCCCGGGCTGACAAGGCCGCTGCGATACGCTTCCCTGAACCGGTTTACAGCAGGCTCCCCTGAAGAAAGAGACCGATGCGCCTCATCACCCAGCAGCTTATCATCGACCGATCCAGCCCCCTCGTGATACGCTCCCGCCTGCGGGCAGTATCCAAGCGCATGGGCTTTCACAATATCCAGATGGAACGCATTCAGATCGCAGCCAGTGAGCTGATGACCAACCAGATGAAATTTGCCACAGGAGCCGGGCTCTTTCAGGTATGGGAACATTTTTCCCCAGCCCCTTCCCTGGATCTTTTTGCCTTTGACCATGGCCCTGGAATTCAGGATATCCAGAGTGCCCTTACCGATGGCTATTCCACAGCCAACACCCTGGGACGTGGCCTGGGTTCCATTGCCAGGGCCGCAGACTGTTTCGACATTTACTCAAAAGAGGGTTCCCCCCATTCCAGATCCTGGTGCGGCACAGCGGCCTGGGCCCGTTTTCACCTTCCGGCCCCCCCTTCTCATCCGCCCATCGAAGGACTTCTCACAGGCCGTTTTCTCCGTGCCCTGCGGGACAATGTTTTCAACGGAGACACCATCCGAACCGCCTCCAGCCCCAGCTTTTTCAACTGGATTCATCTGGATGGTCTCGGCCATGGCCGGGAAGCGGCCATGACTTCGGAAAGCCTCCATGAGCTCCCAAAGCCGGAAACGGATCCCGAGTCCCTGCTGACCACACTCCATCACAGACTGAACGGAAGCCGGGGGGCCATGGGGCTGGCCGTACGCCTGAATTTCCAGAACATGTGCGTCGATTATGCGGGGCTTGGAGATCTTGCCCTGCGTATCCTTGGATCTGAAAAAAAAAGTATGCCCTGCTTTCCCGGTGGCGTACTGGGAAGGGGCGGAGGCCATCCCGGAAAAGGTTCCTTTGACCTTGAACCCGATATGCTGATATGTTCCAGCTCCGACGGTATTCTCATCCACCCGGACATCAGCGAGTTTCCCGGACTCAAAAACCGCCATCCCCAGCTCATCGCCCTTCTCATGGGCAATCTTCTGGGCCGGGATCATGACGACAAGAGTCTTTTCATTGCACAATATAAAAATGGTATACAAACCAGACCTCCAAGGAGCATCCCATGACACTGGATTACAGCAGTATCGGCCCTACGGTTCTCAACCGCATCGACATGAGCAACATTGCGGACAAAATTGCCGAATTTGCAGACCAGACCCTGGCCAACCAGCGTTACCTGAATGAAAACGAGATCCGGGACTATACCTTTGAATTTGTTGACCTTTTTACGGCAATCCTGAAAAAGGGGCTGATCTCCGGCAAGGATCCCGCCTATCAGACCCTGGGCCGCCTCATGATGGAAATCCACAGTAAAATTCAGATGCGGGGTGGCTCCGCCGAGTCTTTTTTCAGGCTGATCCAGTTCATCCAGTCCCAGTTCCTCGAATCCCTTCTCCAGCAGGTTGAATCCTCGGAGGAAATCAGCCAGATGCTCCTCTATCTCATCCGTCTCTTTAACAAACTGGTGATGGATACCTTCCGCCTCTATCAGCTGGAAAGGGAGTGCGCCGTTCAGGCCCAGCAGAATGAACTCATGGCCGTGGCCACCCCCATCACAGAAATCTGGGATGGGGTGCTTTCCCTGCCCGTCATCGGCACCCTGGATTCCAGCCGGGCCATGGATCTCATGGAAAAGCTGCTGCTCCGCATCGAGGAAATCCGGGCGCGGGTCATCATTCTCGACCTTACCGGCGTTTCCACCATCGATACCCAGGTCATGCACCACCTGATTCAGGTCATCCGCGCCTCGGGTCTCATGGGAGCCCGGGCCATCCTGACGGGCATAAGGCCCTCCATCGCCCGGTCCCTTGCCAACCTCAACATCAACATGGGGGATATCCAGACCCGCTCCACCCTGTCCGAAGGTCTCAAGGAAGCTTTCCGTTTCCTGGGAATCCATGTCAGCAAGGCCCAGACGGAGTGAGCATGACGGCCGATATCCACCTCACCCCCATCGGATCCGGCAAGGTTCTTCTGGAACCGGGGATCGGGCTGGATCCTTCGGACACCGAAGGCCTGATTCCAGAAATCCTTGACCAGCTCCGCCGAAAAAATGCCGTGAGTCTCTTCTATGACCTAAGCCGGATTCCCGTCATTGACACCCTGTACTACGACTGGCTCTGCTTCCTTGCCAGAGCCTGTTCCGCTTCGGCCATCTCCATGACGGTCATCCGTATGCAGCCAACAGCGGCATGCAGTCTTTCCCTCTTCATTACCCAGGATCCACCCTTCGCCTGTGCTCTGGATACAGAACATCAAGACAGATGAACATAACAGGCAAGCATGGCAGATGACCATGGATCTTCCCATGCCCCCTGATTCTGTGAACCTTTCCGTCCGAAAGGTCTTGACAGTGCGGAGTCTGCCGCCTTAGGAACAAAAAGGCCTGCATCCCATGGCGTCAGAAACAAGGAGATCCTGATGAAAGCCTGTTCCGCACCTCTTCTCTTGCTCGCTCTTTTTCTTCTGCCCGGATCCGTCCCTGCCCTGGAATTTGATCAGGCCCTCTCCCGCATGATGGCGGAAAACCAGCGCATCGCCGCTTCCCGGTCTTCCATGGAACAACGGGAAGCGGAAAAAAGAGCCGCCCGGGGCCTCTATTATCCCAAGGTTCAGGTATCGGCCTCATGGACCCACATGGACGCCCCGCTGGAAGTGGAACTCGGCACTCTGGGGGCCATGACAGGCCAGCTCATCCACATCCTGCACCCCGGCCTTCCCCCCCAGCAGATTGCGGCCATCACAGACCAGATGCCCCGGCATTACACGCTTCAGGATCAGAACTTTCTGAAAAGTGACCTCACCCTCTCCTGGCCCGTCTATACGGGGGGAAAAATCACGGCCGCCAACCAGGCTGCGGAAATCCGTCACGAACTTTCCCGAAGCGAAACCGACGGGCTGACGGATCAGATGTTCAGCGAGCTGGTTCGCCTTTATTTCGGAGTGCGCCTTGCGGACGCCGTGGTGAAAGTACGGCGTGAGGTTCACGAGGGGATGAGACAGCATCTCCATCAGGCCCTGCGCCTGGAGGAAGCGGGGATGATGGCCCTGGCGGAAAGGCTGCACGCCCAGGTGGCTGCGGAGGAGGCAGATCGTGAGTACAAAAAAGCGGTACGGGATGCCCAGATCGCCCGTACGGCCCTAAAAACCCTCATTGCCTGCGATGGAGAGATAAAACCCGCTTCTCCCCTTTTTCTGAACCGGAACATTCCGGACCGGGATCACTTTACGGAACAGGCCCGCCATCAGAACGCCATCCTGCGCCAGCTCCGTCAGCAGCAGGATCTTGCCGGAACCGGACTTCAGATGGAAAAAAGCGTCTACAGGCCCGAAGTCTTCCTCTTTGGCACACGGGCCCTTGCCACCGACGATCTCACAGCCCTGGATCCCCAGTGGGCCGCAGGGGTCGGTGCCCGCTTTACCCTCTTTGACGGTTTTACCCGATCCGGCAAAGTCGCAGCTGCAAAATCCGCAGGCCAGCGGGTTCGCCAGCTCCGCACCCAGGCCCTGATGGAGGTGGAGACTCTGGTGGAAAGCCGCTATCAGAGTCTCATGCAGGCCATTGAACAGATTGATGCCCTGGCCGTCTCCCGCACCTTTGCACGGGAATATCTCCGGGTACGCACCCGGGCCTTTGAGGAGGGCTTTGCCACTTCCCTCGATGTGGTGGATGCGGAGATGGCCCTCTCCAGGGTACAGATCGCCCACCTTCAGGCCCTTTTCACCTTCGACCTCGCCCTGGCAAAACTCCTTGAGGCCGCAGGCGATACCCAGGACTTTGAACACTACCGCACACAGGCAGAAAAGGAGGCCGAACTCCCATGACTCTCCGCCAGCGTATCCTCACCCTTGTCACCCTGGTTCTGATCCTTACCGCCCTGTCCATTGCGGGCTGGCATCTTCTCACCCCGCCCCCCCTTCTGCTTCAGGGACAGGTGGAGGCCCGTGAAGTGCATGTTTCCTCCAAAATTCCCGGTCGCATCGCCACCCTGTATGTGGAAGAAGGCCAGCACGTTCTGGCGGGCAACCTCCTGGTGCAGTTGGAAAGCCCTGAAATTGAAGCCAAGCTCCGTCAGGCCACGGCCGCAGAACGGGCCGCCAGCGCCCAGCAGGAAAAGGCCCACACCGGAGCCCGCAGCGAAGAAATCCGATCCGCCTACAATGCCTGGCAGACGGCGGAAGCCAATGCCAGTCTCATGGAAAAAACCTTTGCCCGCATCCAGCGCCTCCATGCAGAAGGCGTTGTTCCCGCCCAGAAAAAGGATGAGGCCGAAGCCCGCATGATCGCGGCCCGGAGAACCGCAGAAGCCACCCGGGCCGGATACGACATGGCCCAGGCCGGTGCACGGCATGAAGATAAAACCACAGCGGATGCCCTGGTGGCCCAGGCCGAAGGAGCCGTATCCGAAGTGCAAGCCTATCTCCGGGAAACCCGGCTCTCCGCCCCCCTTTCCGCCGAGGTCTCAGCCATCAACGCCGAGGTGGGCGAATTGGTCAGCCCCGGATTTCCCGTGGTCTCCCTTATGGATCCGGAAGATATCTGGGTGACCTTCCAGCTCCGGGAAGACCTCCTTCCCCGCATCCGCATGGGAACTCTCCTGCCCGCCCGTTTCCCCGCCATGGGGGAGGCCCTTTACCCCCTGAAGGTAAGCCACATCGCCGCCATGGGGGACTTTGCCACCTGGCGGGCCACCCGGGCCAGGGGGGACTTTGACCTGAAAACCTTTGAAATCCGGGCCAGGCCCGAAAAACCCATCCATGGACTGCGCCCCGGCATGAGCGCCATTGTCATCTGGGAGAGCCTCGCTTCCCCAGAAGGAGAACAACCGTGACAGCCCTGATTCCGGAAACGGGCTTCCGGGCTGTCTTCTGCCGGGAGCTGAGTCGCATCGCAAGGAGCCGCCTGCTCCTTCTGAGCCTCTTTGTGCTGCCCCCCCTGGCCTTTGGCTTCATCGCCTGGTTTTTCTCCGAAGGGGTTCTGAGGAACCTGCCCGTGGCCGTGCTGGATCAGGATCACTCGGCCCTGTCACGGGAAATGATCCGCCGCATGGACGCCACTCCGGGTATCCGCATCCAGCTTCCCGTCACAGGCTTTCCCGAAGGCCAGGAGGCCATCCGGAAAGGGGAGGTCTATGCCCTGGTACTCCTCCCCAAAAACCTTGAAAAGGATGTACGGAAGGGGCTTGCCCCCGTCACCAGCCTTTATGTGAACAACACCTACATGATTGCAGCCAGCCTCATCATGAAGGATGCCACCATGGTCATGCAGTCTCTCTCTGGCGGTCTGGAACTGAAACGCCACATGGCCGGAGGCCAGACCCGCAAAGCCGCAGTGGGCCGTATCCAGCCCCTGCGCGTGGATATGCGGGTGCCTTTCAACCCCTATACCAACTATCTCTATTTTCTGGCCGCAACCCTGCTGCCCACCCTGCTTCACATGTTTGTCATCACATCCATCATCTACGCCTTTGGATCGGAGCTGGCCCACAGCACAGCAGGACAATGGCTGGAAAGGGCGGGAGGCAAGCCCGCCATCGCCATGCTCGCCAAACTCCTGCCCTACACCCTCACCTTCTGGGCCTGGGGACTGTTCATGAATGTCTTTCTCTTCCGTATGGGCGTCCCCATGGAAGGCAGCGCCCTTTTTCTGAGGCTGGGAGCCAGCAGCATGATCCTCGCCTACCAGGCCATCGGCATCTTCCTTGTGGCCCTATCCGCCAATCTGCGCATGGCCTTAAGCCTTGCCTCCTTTTACGCGAGCACGGCCTTTGCCTTTGTGGGAATCACCTTTCCCGCCATGGGGATGCCCTCTTCGGCCCGCATCTGGGGAGACCTTCTGCCCCTCACCCACTACCTGAGGCTCTTTGTGGATCAGACCCTCCGGGGGGCTCCGGTGCAGGTTTCCCTCGATGCCTTCGGCAGTCTCTGGCTCTTTATTGTTCTGGCCGGCAGTGCAGGTTTTGCGCTCATGCCCCGACTCCTGAAAAACCCTGTCTACTGGGGGCGGTCATGAAAGGCATCGTTCAGGAATGGCGGGCCGAAGCCCTGCGCATCCTCAAAGACCCCGGTATCCTGCTGCTTTTTTTCGGTGTACAGCTCATCTATCCGGCCATCTATCCCCTCCCCTACCGCAACGCCGTACTGCGGGAGGTTCCCATTGTCGTGGTGGATCAGGAAAACAGCAGCCTGAGCCGCAAGCTGATCCGTATGGTGAACGCCACAGAAACCGTTTCCGTCTCAACACAGGTGGCGGATTTAGAAACCGCAAGGGAAAAATTCATCCAGAGAGAGGCCAGCGGCATTCTTGTCATTCCACCCGACTTCACCCTCCATATCCGACAGGGCCGGACGGCAAACCTTCCCCTCTACTGTGACGGCAGCTATTTTCTCGTTTACCGGCAGGTGGCCATGGGAGTGCAGGAGGCCGCGGGTACACTCTCCGCAGGCATTGAAATCCAGAGACTCTCTGCCCAGGGCCTGCCCCGCAAACAGGCCCTGGCTGCCCGGGATCCCCTGCCCCTTCGCAATATCTTCCTCTTTAACCCCGCAGGAGGCTATGGAGCCTATATCGTACCCGCCGTCCTTGTTCTTATCCTGCACCAGACCCTGCTCATCGGTATCGGTATGCTGGGGGGAACGGGAAGGGAGTACGGCGATGCGTCTCCTGCCAGTTCCCTCCTTTCTCCCATAGCCCAGACCCTGGGCCGTATCCTTGTATACCTGCCCCTCTACACCCTGCACGTAATCTGGTTTTTCGGCGTTCTCTTCCGGATCTACGGCTATCCCCAGCGTGCGGATCTCTGGGAACTTTTCTTCTTTCTTCTCCCCTTTCTCCTGGCCACCATCTGCCTCGGCCTTTCCCTGCGCCATCTGTTCAGGGAAAGGGTATCGGCCATGATGGCCCTTCTTTTCACCTCCATCCCCGTTCTCTTTCTCTCCGGATTTTCCTGGCCCGTGGAGGCCATACCGGCCCCCCTGCGCCTTCTTTCCCAGTGCCTGCCCGCCACACCGGGCATTGCGGGTTTTCTCAAGCTCAATCACATGGGTGCGGACTTTTCCATGGTCAGCCCCGAATTCCTTCAGCTATGGGCACAAAGCCTTGTCTATTTTGCCCTGGCCTGCATCATTACAGGTCGGGCTTTAAAACATCCCGCAAGGGCGGGACAAAACCCCCTCTACCCCACCCCAACCCAAGGAGCCGCACATGAAGGGAAATGAAAAAATTATCGCCGTATTGAATGAGCTGCTTGCCGACGAACTCACCGCCATCAACCAGTACATGGTGCATTCAGAAATGTGTGATGACTGGGGATACAGCCGCCTGCACAGCAGCATCGAAAAACGGGCCATTGACGAGATGAAGCACGCGGAAAAGCTGATTGGCCGCATCCTCTTCCTGGAAGGCCGTCCCATCGTCAGCAATCTCAACAAGATTCACATCGGCCCGGAAATTCCCAATCAGGTGGAAAACGACTGGTTTGCGGAAAAGGGGGCCATTGAGGCCTACAACAAGGCCATCGCCCTCTGCGCCGAACTGGGCGACCATGGTACGGAAGAGCTGCTCCGGGCCATCCTCAAAGACGAAGAAGACCACATCGACTGGCTGGAAACCCAGAAGGATCAGATCTCCCAGATGGGCATCGGCCCCTACCTTGCCGAACAGACCCGCTGATCCATCGCCTGGTGGAAAAAACCAGGCCTGAAAAAACAAGGGCACAGATACGCTTTTTCTGGTATCTGTGCCCTTATTGTTTTTTTTGATGACTACGGCCTTGCTTCAGCTGTCGGATTTTATCCTTCCAAAGCTCCTGCATGGGAAAAATAAAAACCGAAGCTTCCTGCACCATCAACAAGGAACAGAGCCTCCATGCTGAAACTTGAAGAAATCAAAACCAGCGCCATGATCCGTGGCATACAGGGCGATGAGATCGTAAAAATTGTGCAGACGGAAGCCGTGGGAGAACATGCCCTTACCATATATTATAAAGACAGCCAGGGCCGCCTTGGGGAGCAGATGCTCTACCGCAGTGACGAGGCAAGGCTTTTTCCTGTGACAGAAGGCAGACCCTGGGCCTTTGATGCAGCAGGGATTGATTTCAAACTTGCTCTGGAAGCCCTTCGTATCCAGATGGCCCGTTTTTTTGATCCCATGATGGCGGTGCATACCTCCAGCGTGGAGCCCCTTCCCCATCAGATTGCAGCGGTCTATGAATCCATGCTGCCCCGCCAGCCCCTTCGCTTTGTGCTGGCCGATGATCCCGGAGCCGGCAAAACCATCATGGCAGGTCTTCTCATCCGGGAGCTGATCCTCCGGGCCGATGCCAGACGCATTCTCATTGTCTCCCCCGGCTCCCTCAGCGAGCAGTGGCAGGATGAACTCCGGGAAAAGTTTGGTCTTTTATTTGAGGTTTTCAGCCGGGAAAAGCAGGAAACCTGCCCTTCGGGAAATTATTTTGAGGAGCAGGATCAGCTCATCTGCCGACTGGATCAGCTCTCCCGCAATGGGGACTATCAGGACAAAATCAAAACCACCCGCTGGGATCTCATTATTGTGGATGAGGCCCACAAGATGTCCGCTTCCTATTTAGGCAGCAATGTGAATAGAACAAAGCGCTTCAAACTGGGCGAGCTTTTAGGCTCCCGCACCCGCCATTTTCTTCTGATGACAGCCACCCCCCACAACGGAAAAGAAGAGGATTTTCAGATCTGGCTTTCCCTCCTGGATTCCGACCGCTTTTACGGCAAGTTCCGGGAAGGTGCCCACAAGGTGGATGTCTCGGACATGATGCGCCGCATGGTCAAAGAAGAGCTTCTAAAGTTTGACGGCACCCCCCTTTTTCCCGAACGCCGGGCCTACACAGCAGGCTATGACCTCTCCGATGCGGAAGCCGCCCTCTATGCGGCAGTAACGGAATATGTCCGCAATGAGATGAACCGTGCGGAAAAACTCTCCGGCCAGAAAAAAAACAATGTGGGCTTTGCCCTCACCCAGTTGCAGCGCAGGCTGGCATCCAGCCCGGAGGCCATTTACCAGTCCCTCAAACGAAGGCACAAGAAACTGGAATCCCGCCTTCAGGAAATGCGCCTTGTGGCAAGGGGAATGCAGGTGGGTGATGAGGTGGCAGAAACCCTTGGCCAGTTCACCGTCACCAAAAAGCTGGATGTACCGGACAACATTGATGAGCTTGAAGAAGAACTCAATGCCGAAGAGTATGAGCTGTATGCGGATCAGGTGGTGGATCAGGCATCCGCTGCGGAATCCATTCCTGAGCTTGAGGCGGAAATCCACATTCTTGCAGGTCTTGAAAAACAGGCCTGCGCCCTTGTGCAGTCGGAAAAGGACAAAAAGTGGGAAGAACTTTCCCGCATGTTGCAGGACACCCCAGAAATGCGCCTTGAAAACGGCGGCCTTCGCAAGCTCATCATTTTTACGGAACACAGGGATACCCTGAACTATCTGGTCAGCCGCATCCGCTCCCTTCTGGGCAGACAGGAAGCCGTGATCACCATACACGGGGGCACCAACCGGGATGACCGGAGAAAGGCCCAGGAGCTGTTCCGCAACGATCACGAGGTGAGGGTACTGGTGGCCACAGATGCCGCAGGTGAAGGCGTGAACCTCCAGAATGCCAATCTTATGGTGAACTACGACCTCCCCTGGAACCCCAACCGGCTGGAACAGCGCTTCGGACGCATCCACCGCATCGGCCAGACCGAGATCTGCCACCTCTGGAACCTTGTGGCAAAGGAAACCCGTGAGGGCGATGTCTTCCAGAGGCTCTTTGACAAGATCGAAGTGGAAAAAAAGGCTCTCGGCGGCAAGGTCTTTGATATTCTCGGTGAAGCCTTTGAAAACCACTCCCTGAAAGAACTCCTCATTGAGGCGATCCGCTACGGAGAATCCCCCGAAAGACAGGCAGAAGTCCACAGGAAGATAGAAAGCTGTCTCGACACAGAACACCTCAAAGAAATTCTCAAAAGGCAGGCCCTGGTGGATCAGCACATGGGCCTTGAAGAACTCTATGCCGTGCGGGAGGAAATGGAAAAGGCCGAAGCCCGCAAGCTCCAGCCCTATTTTGTCCATGCCTTTTTCGTGGAAGCCTTCAAAAATCTTGGGGGCGAACTGCGGCCAAGGGAAAAGGAGCGTTTTGAAATCCGCCATGTGCCCGCCACCATCAGGGAGCAGGACAGGGCAATGGGCGAATCCCGGACACCCGTATTGAAAAGGTATGAGAGGGTCTGTTTTGAAAAAAAACGGATTCACGAAAAAAAGCCCATGGCAGAACTCCTGCACCCCGGCCATCCCCTGATGAAGGCCACAACGGAGTGCATCCTCATGGCCCATCGCAGCCGTTTAAAGCAGGGGGCTGTTCTTTTAGACCCTGCGGACGAAGGCACGGAACCCCGCCTGCTCTTCATGGTGGATCACAGCATCCGCCAGAGCAGCGGCACTTCCCCAAAGGAAGTCTCCCGAAGGCTGCACTTTGTGTTCATGGATGCACAGGGCCTTGCTACCCGTGGAGGATGGGCACCGCACCTGGATCTTGAACCCTTTGACCAAGCCGATCTTCCCCTCATCCAGGACATCCTTCAGGCTCCCTGGATCAGCAGCAAGCTGGAAGACCTTGCCCTGAAACACGCCTCAGAGCATCTGGTGCCGGAGCATTATACGGAAGTCCGGGAACGCTGCATCCGTCAGGCAGACAAGATCCTTGGGGCGGTTCAGGAAAGGCTTGTGAAGGAAATCAACTACCTTTACGGTCAGGCCCTCAAGCTGGAAGAGGATGTGAAGGCAGGCAGACAGCCCAGAATGCAGCCGGAAAACCGGAGACGGGAAGCCGAAGAACTGACCGCAAGGCTTGAGCAGCGGCAAAAGGAAGTGGCCGTCATGAAGGAGGTAGTGTCCAGCACCCCCATCATCCTTGGGGGCGCTCTGGTGATCCCCGCAGGGCTTCTGGCCCAGCGAAAAGGAGAAGGAAATTTCTGCACCGATGCCGCAGCCCGAAAGCGGGTGGAAGAAATTGCCATGCAGGCCGTCATGGAGGCAGAAAAAATACTCGGCCACAGTGTAAAGGATGTTTCCCATGAAAAATGCGGATGGGACATCACCGCAAGACCGCCCCAGCTTGAAGACGGCTCCATAAGGCCGGATCGTCACATCGAGGTCAAGGGCAGGGCCAAAGGTGCAGACTGCATCACCATCACCCGCAATGAAATCCTCTGCGCCCTGAACCAGACAGATAAATTCATCCTTGCCATCGTTCTTGTGGATGGAGATAAATTTGAAGGCCCTTTTTACATCAAAAATCCCTTTGAAAGGGAGCCGGATTTTGGAGTTGCCAGCAGCAACTACAGGCTGGATCATCTCCTTGAAAAAGCCCTCAGGCCGGAAGAAAGTCTTTAAACCATCTTGTCCATTGATTTCTTTCATAAGATTTTAAAACGACAATAAAGTCATATTGCCACATCTGTAGCAAGTTGCTACAATTTCCCTGAATTAAGGAAAGGAGGTCACTTATGACAACAGCAAGTATTCGCCTTGATGAGACTCTCGTACAAAAAGCAGCCATCATGGGCAAGGCCCTCAACAGAACAACACCCAAACAGATCGAACATTGGGCAAAGATAGGTGAAATTATGGAAGAAAACCCCGATCTACCCTATGCATTTGTCCGTCAGGCCATCATTGCCAAAGCCGAAAAAGAGGCCGGAAAATTAGAGGAGTACACCTTTGGCTGAAATTACCCGGATTCTCCAGACCCCTGCTTTTAAAAAGGCTGTTAAAAAACTGCATGGGAACCAAAAAGCCGAACTGGACAAAGCCATCAGGGAACTCATTGAAAATCCGCTTTTAGGTGAACAGAAGAAGGGAGATCTTGCCTTCCTTCGTGTTTACAAATTCAAGATGCTCAATCAGTTAACGCTACTTGGGTACAGCCATCAGGAAGGGACAATAACACTGGAGCTGATGGCCCTGGGTTCCCATGAAAACTTTTACAGGGACATCAAAAAAAGATTCTGATACCCATCTGCCATAAGCATTGATTTTACTTCTTTAAAACGGCCCTCCCTGGGCCGCAGGATTCCTTGATATGTTGAAGAAAGAAAAACCATGACAGCCATTAAAATCCCGAAAAAGCTCATAGAAGTCGCCCTGCCCTTAGATGACATCAATGCCGCAGCCGCAAGGGAAAAATCCATCCGCCACGGACATCCTTCCACCCTGCACCTCTGGTGGTCCCGAAAACCCCTTGCCGCAGCAAGGGCCGTACTCTTTGCCCAGATGGTGAATGATCCGGGCTATCAGCGGGAACTTGGCCATGGTGTCAATAAAATAGAAGCGGAAAAAAAGCGGGAAGAGCTGTTTCAGATTCTGCGGGAGCTGGTGCTGTGGGAAAATACAAACAATGAAAAGCTCCTTCAAAGGGCAAGGGCCTGCATCCTCGAAAGCTGGAAGGAAACCTGCCACCTCAACCGCAACCACCCGGAAGCCGCCACCCTCTTCAACCCGGAAAAGCTGCCCGCCTTCCACGATCCCTTTGCAGGCGGCGGTGCCATCCCCCTGGAAGCCCAGCGCCTGGGCCTTGAAAGCCATGCCTCGGATCTCAACCCCGTGGCCGTCATGATCAACAAGGCCATGATTGAAATTCCGCCAAAATTTGCGGGAAGTGAACCCGTAGGCCCCGTTCCGATAGAGGACAGGCAGACCCGGACAGAGGAAATCTGGAAAGGGGCCATGGGCCTTGCCGAAGATGTGCTGCGCTATGGTCACTGGATGCGGGAAAGGGCCTTTGAAAAAATCGGCCACCTTTACCCCAAAGTCCGGATCACAGAAGAAATGGTCAAAGGCACACCGGGCAAAAGCGAAGCCCGGCCCGAACTGCGCCATCTTGTGGATGAAGAACTCACCGTCATTGCCTGGCTCTGGGCCAGAACCGTAAAAAGCCCCAACCCCGCCTTTTCCCATGTGGATGTTCCCCTGGTTTCAAGCTTCGTACTGTCCAGCAAGGCAGGAAAAGAAGTCTATGTAAAGCCCGTGGTGGAAGGGGATACCTACCGCTTTGAGGTAAAAACGGGAAAGCCGTCTGAAGATGCAAAAAATGGAACAAAGCTGGGCCGTGGCGCAAACTTTAGCTGCCTTTTTTCAGAGACCCCCATTGACCCCAAGCATATTTATTCAGAAGCACAGGCAGGGAGATTGGGGCAAAGACTGATGGCAGTGGTTACAGAAGGAAAACAGGGAAGAATTTATCTATCGCCCATTGCTTTACACGAAAATATAGCTACAGGTGCTGTTTCATCATGGTCACCCGAAACACTTATGCCGGAAAATCCCCGCTGGTTTTCGCCCCCCATGTATGGAATGAAAACCTATGGTGAACTCTTCACACCCCGACAGCTTGTGGCCCTCACCACCTTTTCCGATCTGGTACAGGAGGCAAGGGAAAAAGCCATCGCCGATGCCAAAGCCGCAGGCTGGAAAGATGACGGCACAGGGCTGGATGCAGGTGGCTCCGATGCTACGGCCTATGGAGATGCCTTGGCTGTTTACCTCACCTTTGCTGTGGATCGTGCAGCGGATGCATGGTCAAGCATTGCAAGCTGGACATCGCAACGGGATACCTTGAGAAACACCTTTGCACGTCAGGCAATTCCTATGATCTGGAATTATGCTGAAGTTAATCCCTTCTCTGCATCAACAGGTCATTTTAGCGGTGGACTCAACTGGATCAATAAAATTATTGAAATTTTACCTGCTGCTATCACAGGATATGCCTTACAAGCAGATGCATCCAATCAGGAAATAAGCAAACACAAGATTATTTCTTCAGACCCACCCTATTACGACAACATAGGCTATGCGGATCTCTCGGATTACTTTTATGTCTGGATGCGCCGTTCCTTAAAGCCCTTCTTTCCTTCCCTCTTTGCCACCCTCTCCGTTCCCAAGGCCGAGGAACTGGTGGCCACCCCCTACCGCCACGGCAACAAGGAAAAGGCGGAAAACTTTTTCATGGAAGGCATGAAAAGGGCCATCGCAAGGCTGGCGGATCAGGCCCACCCTGCCTTTCCCGTGACCATCTATTACGCCTTCAAACAGTCCGAAACCAAAGAAGGCAGCACCAGCAGCACGGGCTGGATCACCTTTCTGGAAGCGGTTCTCTGTGCAGGCTTTGCCATTCAGGGTACCTGGCCCATGAGAACAGAACTGGAAAGAAGGCTCATAGGTGCTGGCACCAACGCCCTGGCCTCTTCCATTATCCTGGTCTGCCGCAAGCGGCCCGAAAATGCGGAAAGCATCTCCCGCAGGGAGTTCCAGCGCCTTCTCCGGGAAGAAATGCCCGAAGCCCTGGAAACCATGATCGGCGGCAAAAGCGGAAGAAACCCCATTGCTCCCGTGGATCTGGCCCAGTCCGCCATCGGGCCGGGCATGGCCCTCTTTTCCCGTTATCAGGCTGTCCTCACCCAGGACGGCAGCCCCATGGCCGTGCAGGATGCCCTTATCCTGATCAATCAGTCCATCACGGACTTTCTCACCCCGGATTCGGGAAAATCAGACCCGGACACCCTCTTCTGCGCCGCCTGGTTTGATCAGTACGGCTGGCAGTCCGGTGCCTTTGGCGAAGCAGACACCCTTTCCCGTGCCAAGGGCACCAGTGTGGACGGCCTGAAGGAGGCCGGTGTGCTGGATGCTTCTTCCGGTAAGGTTCGTCTCTTCACCTGGAAAGAATACCCCGAAGACTGGAACCCCAAAAAAGACAAGCGCACCCCCGCATGGGAGGCCTGCCATCAGATGGTTCTCTGCCTCAAAACCAAAGGAGAAAGCGCATCCGCAGCCCTGCTTGCCCTGATGCCGGAAAAGGGAGAAGCCATCCGCCAGTTGGCCTATCACCTGTACACCCTCTGCGAGCGCAAAAAGTGGGCGGAAGAAGCCCAGGCCTACAACGAGCTGATCACCTCATGGCCTACCATTCTGGAAGAATCCCACCGCATTGGCCACAGAAGGACACAGACGGAAATTGAAGCCTGAAGGCAAAAACAACAAACGACACGGCAGATGTAAAAAATTGGCCAGAGGAATGCCCTATGCTGCAAAGTCTTTCCATTAAAAATCTGAGTGTTTTCCCGGAAGCCGAGCTGCACTTTTCTCCGGGCCTGAATGTCCTTATCGGAGAAAACGGCTGCGGCAAATCCCACCTTCTTAAAACCGCCTATGCGGTCATGGCGGCCAGTGCGGAAGAAGGCAGAAAACCGGGTGGCGAAAGCCCTTCCAAGACCACCTTGCAAAAAATCCTTGCCGATAAGCTCATCCATGTGCTGCGTCCGGAGTCCCTTGGCCGTATCGCCCGCAGAAAGCAGGGCAAGGAACGCTGTGAGCTTTCCTTTTTCTTTGCGGACAAGGCCCTGGACTGCGCCTTTCATTTCTCCACATCCAGCCGTTCTGAGGTACAGCTTACAAAGCTTCCTGAAATCTGGCAGGACAAGGCCCCGGTCTTTCTTCCCACCCGTGAACTCATGACCCTTTACCCCAATTTTGTTTCCGTCTATGAGAACCATTATCTGGAGCTGGAGGAAAGCTGGCGGGATACCTGCATTCTCCTTGGAGCCCTTGCCTTAAAAGGCCCAAGGGAAAAAAAGGTGGCAGAACTCCTTGTCCCCCTTGAAAAAGCCATGGACGGCAAAGTGCTGCTGGATCAGAACGGACGCTTTTATCTTCAGCGCACAGGTCAGGGCCGCATCGAAATGAGCCTTGTGGCCGAAGGTCTGCGAAAGCTTGCCATGGTCTCCCGCCTCATCGCCACGGGAACCCTGCTGGATAAGGGCTGTCTTTTTTGGGACGAACCCGAAGCCAGTCTGAACCCCAGACTGATACGCCTTGTGGCGGAAGTAATGGTAAGCCTTGCGGAAAACGGCATCCAGATTTTTGTGGCCACCCATTCCCTCTTCCTTTTAAAGGAACTGGAAGTTCTCAGCAGGAAGCAAAAGACGCTTTTTCCGACCCACCGTTACTTTGCCCTCTCCCTGAAGGACAATGAAGTAAGCGTGGAGCAGGGAGAAAGCCTGGATGCCCTTCAGACCCTTGTGCTGCTGGATGAGGAGCTGGCCCAGTCCGACCGCTTCATGGAAACGGAGGCATAGCATGACAGACTGGCAGGAGGGCAGCCTCACATTCCGTTTTCCTGAAGGCATGAGGGTTTTCAAATACGATGACAGCACCTTTTACCGCAAACAGTTCCACGCCGCCTTTGGCGGCAACAAGGCCCTGGATTTTATCCTGATGGAAAAAGGCCAGACATGGCTGGTAGAGATCAAGGATTACCGGGGAAAGGCCAGAACCAAGGCCCTGGATCTTGCGGATGAGCTGGCCTTCAAGGTGCGGGATACCCTGGCAGGCCTGACCGTGGCCCAAAATACTGCCAGCGATGGGGATGAAAAAGAGCTTGCCGTGCTTGTCCTTGCTAAAAAACGTTTCCGCATCGTGCTGCATCTGGAACAGGCAAAAAATCCGTCAAAGCTTTTCCCCCAGGCCGTTGATCCTGCCAATCTGCTGATAAAAATGAAACAGAAACTGAAAGCCATAGATCCCCACCCCCGCATTGTGAATCAGGCCCGCCTGAAAACAGAGCTGCCCTGGGATGCTTTGGACTGAAAAGAATAACCCATTACCGCAGCACCCCTCTGGATAATGGCCATAATATTGGCTGCTTATTTTCCACTGCCAATGAAAAAGGTCAGGTGAGGGTATCTGCCAAGGAAAAACACCATGCGTTTACAATCCTGGCGTGAAATCGCACAACCCCACAGGGATGTTCTGGAAGGTACATTTCAGCAGTCCGAGTTTGCCGCAGACCTGACCCAGGTGGCTTCCGGTAAAGCGCCCGAAGAATACCAGAACCCTGAAAAGTTCTTTTCCAGAACCTTCATCACAGAGGGGATGAGGCTGCTTCTCCTTTCCGTGGCAAAACGGCTTTCCGGTATGGGAGGCGATCCTGTTATCCAGCTCCAGACCTCCTTTGGCGGCGGCAAAACCCACACCCTCATTGCCGTCTTTCATCTGGCAAAAAGCCTTGTGCCCGCAGACAGGCTCAAAGGGATTCCGCCCATTCTGGATGAGGCGGGCATCCTCACCCTTCCCGGCGCTAAAATTGCAGTCATAGACGGCATCAAATTTTCCCCAAGCAAGCCCCGAATCTACGAAGGACAAAGGGTAGCCACCCTCTGGGGTGAGCTGGCCTGGCAGCTTTTAGGGAAAGATGGTTATGCCATGGTTGCAGAAAGTGACGCAGAAGGCACTTCTCCGGGCAAGGAAAGCCTGACAAAGCTCTTTGAGGCCGCAGCCCCCTGCGTGGTTCTTCTGGATGAGCTTGTGGCCTTCATGCGTCAGATGGAGCTGGACAAACACTATGCCGCAGGCACCTTTGACAGCAACCTAAGCTTTATTCAGGCCCTGACCGAAGCCATGAAAGCCGTTCCCAACGCCATCCTCCTGGCCTCCCTGCCGGAATCCGATCTTGAAATTGGCGGCAGTATGGGACAAAGGGCACTGAACTCCCTTGAAAAATACTTTGCCCGTGTGGAATCCGTATGGAAACCCGTGGCAGCCGAAGAAGCCTTTGAAATCGTAAGACGCAGGCTCTTTGAAAACGCAGGCTCCGAAGAAAAGGTGAGGGAGGTGTGCAGGCACTTCTTTGATTTTTACCATGAATATCCAGACAAATTTCCCCAGGAAACCCAGTCCGGCGAATACATGGAACGCCTCTGCCGCTCCTACCCCATCCATCCGGAGATTTTTGACCGCCTCTATGAGGACTGGTCCACCTTAGAAAAATTCCAGCGTACCCGTGGGGTTCTTCAGTTCATGGCCATTGTGATCCACCATCTCTGGGTACAGGGAAACAGCGATGCCATGATCCTGCCCGGTTCCATTCCCCTGGAAATCAGTGCCGTCCGTACCAAAAGCATCCACTACCTGCCCCAGGGCTGGGAGCCCGTCATTGAAAAGGAGGTGGATGGTCCAAAATCCACACCCGCAGAGCTGGACAGCCGCAACACCCTTTTTGGCAGTGTACAGGCGGCCCGCCGCACGGCCCGCACCCTCTTTCTGGGCAGTGCCCCTTCCGGCAGGGAACAGGGACTGAGGGGCCTTGAAAGTAACCGCATTCTTCTGGGTGCAGCCCAACCCGGACAAAGCCCCGGCGTTTTTGAAGATGTGCTGCAAAGGCTCAGGGACAGGCTCCACTACCTCTATGCGGATAAAAACCGTTTCTGGCTGGACACAAGGCCCAATCTCCGCCGGGAAATGGAAAGCCGCATCAAAAACATTTCCGAAAACGAAATCCTGCAACCCATTTTGCAAAAAAGGCTTTCCTCCCTCTTTGGCCGCAAACATGTTTTTTCCGGCATCCATGTTTTCACAGCATCCGGCGATGTTCCCGATGATTACGGCGATGGTCCCCGCCTTGTAGTACTGCCCACCTCTGCGGGATACAGCAGCAGCGCAGACAGTCCGGCCCATGAAGCCGCCGAGGCCATTCTCCGAAAACGGGGGGATCAGCCAAGACAAAAACAGAATCGTCTGATTTTTCTTGCACCGGATGCGGATACCCAGCTCCGGGTACGGGATCAGGGAAAAACCTACCTTGCCTGGGATTCCATCGTAAAAGACATTGAAGAGGGGAACCTGAATCAGGACATCGCCCACCTCAATCAGGCAAAAAGGAACCGGGACATCGCCGATAAAACCCTCAATCTCATGCTCCGGGAAACCTGGAAATGGCTCATGGCCCCCATGGAAGACTTCATCAAGGGAAAGCCCGTCCTTACCTGGGAAGCCGTCTCCCTGCCCTCTTCCGGTCAGGCCCTTATCGAAGCCATTGAATTCAGACTCAAGGAAGAAGAATGGCTGATTTCCGAATGGTCTCCCATTCATCTGAAAAACATGCTGGAAAAATGGTATTTCAAAGATGATGTCGAGGCCATAAACGCCAAAAAAGTCTTTCAGGACACCTGCCATTATCTTTACCTTCCCCGCCTGCTGAATGAGGGTGTTCTGCGCTCCTGCATTGCCAGGGGCCTTGAAAGCGAAGACTTTTTTGGTTTTGCCGCAGCAAGGGATGAAAACCGCTATGTAGGTTTCCGTTTCGGCAGAAGCCTTCCTCTCAATATGCTGGACGATGCCTGCCTTCTCATTCAAAAAGACACTGCCATCAGAATCCTTGAAGAAATGAGAGAGCAGGAAAGAAAAAACGCAGAGGCCAGCACTTTTAGGCCGGAAGCCACAGAAGGGGGAACAGGAGAATCCGCCCCCCCTCTCCGTGATGACAGCCCGGCCAGAGCCGGAAATGGACGCCGGACAGTCTCTCCTTCAGGCTCATCAAGCCCAGGCCCGGCTTCTCCCAAAACCAGCTTTTACGGAACTGTTTCTTTGAACCCGGTTCGGGCCAAGATGGATTTCAATGTGCTGATGGATGAGGTGGTGCAGCAGTTCACCGCAAGACTTGGCGTGGATGTGGAAATCACCGTTGAAATTCACGCCAACAGCACAGATGGCTTTGACGAGGGCATGCAGCGCAGCGTTAAGGAAAACTGCTCTGTTCTCAAATTTGATGCCGCAGAGTTTGATGAGAGCTGAAAGACTATGTTTTTAACCCAACTTCGTCAAAATTGATCGGGCAACGCTTATTTTTTGCCCAAAACCCCATGTCTTGCAGGCATAAACGCCTGAAATCATTGTGCCGCACCGGGCAAAACCCAAATGTAGTGACCCATAAAACAAAATAATTATTGACACCCCCCTGTTTTTTAGCTACGGTGACGGGTATGTATATTAAACGCGTCCGCAAATCGAACCGTAACAGCAAGAAGGTGTATGAATATCTGCACCTTGTTGAAACTATCCGAACCCCGAAAGGGCCTCGGCAGCGTCTTATTTTAAATCTGGGGATTCTCGATGTGCCCCAGGAGCAGTTCA